>JAIEPP010000279.1 GCA_019748335.1 Xanthobacteraceae bacterium | reverse complement strand
CCGACCGCCTTCAGGAACGCCTCGCGGGCGTGCGCCAGATCGCCCATCTTCTCGTAGGTCAATGCGCGACCGGTCAAGGCCGGAATATCGTCCGGCGAGCGCCTCAACACCGCGTCGTAATCCGCCAGCGCGGCCTTGAAGTCGCCCTTGTAGCGCAACGTGTCGCCACGCAGGACATAACCGATATCGTCACCTGGATTGAGACGGACCGAATGATCGTGGTCGACCAGCGCCCGAACCAGATCGCCCTTGAGCCGCCAGAGGTCGCCTCGGGTCGAGAAGGTCTTGTTCAGTTTGGGATCGATACGCAGGGCCTCATCGAAGTCGGCCATCGCGCGATCATATTCGCCGAGCTCGGCCCAGAGGATGCCGCGGTTGCCCAGCGTGACCGCATTGACCGGATTGAGATCGAGCGCCTGCTTGAAGGTCGCGAGCGCGAGATCGGTATCGCCCTTCTCGTGATAGGTGTCGGCAAGGGAGGTCAGGAAGTCGGCATTTTTGGGCTGAAGTCGAAGTGCCTCTCTGATATCTGCAAGGGCGCGATTGATCTCGCGCCGGTTTCGCCAGATCGCGGCGCGGCCGTTGTAGGCGCTGGCATAGCGGGGATTGAGGCTGATCGCCTTGTCGTAATCAGCTATCGCCCGATCGTAGTCGCCCTTGTTTTCCCAGACGTCCGCACGGCCGCCGTACCGGCTTGCTTCCTTCGGATCGAGCCGGATCGCCTCGTTGTAATCCGCAAGTGCGCGGTCGTACTGGCCGGCATTGTCATAGACGTTGGCGCGACCGACGTACCGGTCGGCGCTCTTCGGATCGAGACGAATGGCCTCTGAGTGTTCGGCCAGCGCTTTGGCGATTTCGCCCTTGTTCTCCCAGACACTGCCGCGGCCGGCATGCGGCCCGGAGTTTTTGGGATCCAGCGCCATCGCCTTGTCGAAGTCCGCCATGGCGCGATCGTACTGTCCGGAATGGTTCAGGACGTCGCCGCGATCGAGGTAGCGATCGACGGTGGACGGATCGAGCTGGACGGCCGCGTCGAGGTCGGCGAGAGCGCGAGCGTAGTCACCTTTCTTTTCCCAGGCGAGACCGCGGCTGCCGAGCGACGGTGCGTATTTCGGATCAAGCCGATTGGCTTCGGTATAGTCGGCAATTGCCTTGTCATAATCGAACTTGGCGCCATAGGCGTTGCCGCGGCCGTGAAACGCCGCGTCCATCGTCTTGTCGAGGCCAATCGCCGTGCTGTAATCGGCGATCGCTCGGTCGTTTTCGTTCTTGTTGACCCAGGCATCCGCGCGCGCCCGGAAGGCCGAGGCCAGTTTCGGATCGAGACGGATCGCCGCGTCATAGTCGGCGATCGCGCGGTCGTTATCCTCCTTGTTGCTCCAGGAATCGCCGCGCGCCTTGTAGGCGGATGCGAACTTCGGATCGAGGCGGATCGCCTCGCTGTAGTCGGCAATCGCGCGGTCGTAATCCTTCTTGCTGTTCCACGCGTCGGCCCGACCGCTATAGGCGCCGGACAGCTTGGGATCGAGCCGGATGGCTTCGCTGTAGTCGGCGATGGCGCGGTCGTGTTCCTTCTTGAAGTCCCAGCAGTCGGCGCGTCCGCTCCAGGAGGGCGCATATTTCGGATCGTATTTGATCGCCATGTCGAAGTCGGCGATGGCCTGGTCGTATTGTTCCTTGCCCTGCAACAACACTGCGCGGTTGTGATAGGGGTCGCTGAAGGTCGGGTCGGAGCGGATCGACCTAGTATAATCGTCGATCGCCTTTTCGATCTCGTCCTTGTTCCTCCAGGCGATGGCGCGCTTGTTATAGGCCCCCGCCTGCGCCCGGATCGACAGCCCCCGGCCTTCGATGATGCGGGTGCAGCCTGCGATCCTGGCGTTGTTGTCACGGTCCTGATCGCAATCCCGCGCATCCTTCTGACTGGCCGCCGATGCAGAGCCTGCAAGACAACCCCATCCGAGAGCAACGAGGAGGAAAAAAACGATCCGCATAATACCCACCAAAATACCATCGTACTGAAATGACGCAGCGCTAATGGCGGCAATTGTAGCGAAGGAGTTCTGGAAATGCGACTGCGACACAAGGCGCATTGTTGAGCAAAAGGCTCAGCGCAGGCACAATCTGCTCAGGCCGACACTGACGGGATGAATCCGATCATCGGGTGGCGCGGTCACACTGGCAGCCGACGTCACCGCGGGCTTACTCTCTCCATAAAGGTAGAGAGCCGTCACGACAGCGTGACCGCTTTGATATTTTAGCGCGCATCGGGCGATGTGTCAGCAGCGTTTGATCGGTCGACCGGGCCGTGACGTCAGCCGTCCTCAGTATTTTGTCGGCAAGCTGACGGTGCTCCCGAATTCGTGCGACTTCCAGGCTGAGCGACGGAAGAGGATGATTCGTTCACCCCAGCCGCTGGTCGCGCGCGTCCTGCGTGCCTTCGCTGGCCGCTTTCACCGCGGCCTTGGCGGCGCCCTTGCGGCTGGAAATCTCGACGGCGCTGCGGCCGGAGATTTCGTGGCCGGCATCGTCGGGCATTTGCCAGAAAAACCACGCCGACACCGCCGAGATGATCGAGACCACGATGAAGGCCGGCGCAAACACGTCGGCGGTCAGTTCGGTGGCGTGACGCAGTGCCAGCGTCGATTCCACGCAGAAGGCGCCGACGGCGACGCCGGCCGAAATCGCCAGTTGCTGGTTGACGCTGACCAGGGTGGTGGCGCGGCTCATCTGCGGCGGTTCCACCTCGGCATAGGCGACGGTGTTGATCGCCGTGAATTGCAGCGAGCGGAAGAAGCCTCCGACCACCAGGATGATGAAGATCAGCAGCAGCGGTGTGGTGATCGTAAACAGGGCGCAAGCCGCCAGGAAGACCGAACTGACGACGGCGTTGATCGTCATCATGTTGCGGAAGCCGAAGGTGCGGATGATGCGCGCCGCCAGCGTCTTCATGCCCATGGCCCCGACCGCGGAGGAAAAAGTGACGAGGCCGGACTGGAACGGCGACAGGCCGAAGCCGACCTGCATCAACAGCGGCAGCAGGAACGGCAGCGCGCCGATGCCGAGCCGGAACAGGAAACCGCCGATGATGGCGGCCCGCATCGTCGATAGCCGCAGCAGCGAAAAATCCAGTACCGGCGATCCGGTTCGCCGCGCATGCATGACGTAAAGCGTCATCGAGATCGAGCCAACCGCGACCAGGCCCGCGATGATCGGCCACGGCAGCAGGTTAAGGCCCGCGACCGAAAGTCCGAAGGCAATGCCCGCCAGTCCAGTGCCGGCCAGCACCAGCCCGTAGAGATCGAAGCGCTCCGGGTCTTCGCTCTTGATCGGATCGATATACTTCATCGCCAGGAAGATGCCGAGCAGCCCGATCGGGATGTTGATCAGGAATATCCAGTGCCAGGAGAAATAGGTGGTGATGAAGCCGCCGAGCGGCGGGCCGATCACCGGCCCGATCAGCGCCGGAACCGTCACCCAGGTCATGGCGTTGACCAGCGCGCTCTTGTCGATCGAGCGCAGCAGCACCAGCCGTCCGACCGGCGTCATCATCGCGCCACCCATGCCTTGCAGGATGCGCGCGATGACGAAATGGGTGACCGACTGCGACAGCGCGCAGCCGATTGATCCCACCATGAACACCGCGACCGCGATCGTGAACACCATGCGTGCGCCGAAGCGGTCTGCGGTCCAGCCGCTGGCGGGAATGAAGACGGCGAGCGACAGCAGATAGGAGGTGATCGCGAGCTTGAGCGTCAGCGGGCTGGTGCCGATGTCGGCCGCGATTGCCGGCAGCGAGGTCGCGATCACTGTCGAGTCCATGTTTTCCATGAACAGCGCGGTGGCGACGATGAGCGGGATCAGACGTTGCTTGTCCATCGAGACTCGGCGACCGGAAAAGAGGCGGGCGAGGGGCCTGTATCACCCCCCTGTCGCACACGCTATTGCAGAACCGGGCAAACTGCCTAAATCCGGCGTGACGCTGGTATGCAGCGTCCAGACGCCGGAGGTTCTGTCATGATTTATGTCCTGGCCGCCCTGTTGCCGCCGCTTGGGCTGCTGCTGAACGGGCAACCGTTTTCGGCGATCTTCAACCTCGTTCTGATCGTGTTTTGTCTGGTTTTCGGCCTGATTTTCCACGTACTGCTGCTGGTGCCCTCGGCGCATGCGCTGGTCGCGGTTCACATGAAGCGGGAAGACCGGCGGCACCGGGAGGTCGTGGAGGCGATCCGTCAGCACGGACCGCCGCGGGGGTATCCGCGCTAAAGGCCTTTAAAACCGGGGCTTTTCTCGAAAAGCCTGTGCATAGCTGGCAAACGCTTTGATTCGGCGAAATGCCATGCTATCGACCACCGTCAACCCCACCGATGGGCTTCGATTCGACGGCGATGCCGGTAGCATCGCCGAAGGCGGCGTTCATCCCAAGTAATATCGCGGCCCAAGGCCGCCGAAAGGAGTTGGCAAATGGCGCAGGGACTTCAGGCTATCCGCGAAGCCTACACGTTCGACGATGTGCTGCTGAAGCCCGGTCTCTCGGATATCCTGCCCTCGGAGGCCGATATCCGCTCCCACGTGACCCGCGCCATCCCGCTCAACATTCCGATCATCGCGTCCGCGATGGACACCGTCACCGAAGCCCGCATGGCGATCGCGATGGCGCAGGCCGGCGGCGTCGGCGTCATCCACCGCAATTTCGATGTCGATGGCCAGGCCGCCCAGGTGCGGCAGGTCAAGAAATTCGAATCCGGCATGGTGGTGAACCCGCTGACCATCGGCCCCGACGCCATGCTGTCGGACGCCTTGGCGCTGATGAACGACCACGGCTTCTCCGGCATTCCGGTGGTGACCGGCGGCAGCAATGGCGGCCCCGGCAAGCTGGTCGGCATCCTCACCAACCGCGACGTGCGGTTTGCGACCGACCCGCGGCAGAAGATTTCCGAACTGATGACGCACGAAAACCTCGTCACGGTGCGCGAAGGCGTGAGCCAGGACGAGGCCAAGCGGATGCTGCATCAGCACCGCATCGAAAAGCTGCTGGTGGTCGACGACCAGTACCGCTGCGTCGGCCTGATCACCGTCAAGGACATGGAAAAGGCAGTCGCGCACCCGCTGGCCTGCAAGGACGCCCAGGGCCGGCTGCGCGTCGCCGCCGCCACCACCGTCGGCGAGGGCGGTTATGAGCGCACCGAGAAACTGATCGATGCCGGCGTCGACCTCATCGTCGTCGACACCGCGCATGGCCATTCCTCGCGCGTGCTGGAAGCGGTCAACCGCATCAAGCGTCTGTCGAACGCCGTGCAGGTGATCGCCGGCAACATCGCCACCAAGGAAGGCGCGCAGGCGCTGATCGATGCGGGCGCGGACGCGATCAAGGTCGGCATCGGCCCGGGCTCGATCTGCACCACGCGCATCGTCGCCGGCGTCGGCGTGCCGCAGCT
>JAIEPP010000003.1 GCA_019748335.1 Xanthobacteraceae bacterium | reverse complement strand
TTCGTCATTGCGAGCCAACGGGTCGCGCGAATGCGCGCCCGATGACAGGCTCCGCGAAGCAATCCATAGCGCCGCACGCGGAAAGCTGGATTGCTTCGTCGCTTCGCTCCTCGCAATGACGACGGAGAGTGGCTCTTCTTCCCTTCTCCCCTTGTGGGAGAAGGTGCCTTCGCGAAGCGAAGGCGGATGAGGGGTCTGTCTCCGCGGAAAGAACCCCTCACCCGTCTCGAATGAGCTGACGCTCATTCGATCCACCCTCTCCCACAAGGGGAGAGGGGAAGAGTCCCGCCTACCCCTTCAACCGCGCCATCGCCACGCCTTCGCGCGCCAACTGATCCGCGCGCTCGTTTTCTTCGTGGCCGGCGTGGCCCTTGATCCAGTGCCAGTTGACCTGATGCGGTTTCAGCGCGGCGTCGAGGCGTTGCCAGAGGTCGACGTTCTTGACCGGCTTCTTGTCGGAGGTGCGCCAGCCGTTCTTCTTCCAGCCATGAATCCAGCCGGTGATGCCCTGGCGGACATACTGGCTGTCGGTGGTGAGATCGACCACGCACGATTTCTTCAACGCTTCCAGCGCCGAGATCGCCGCCATCAGCTCCATGCGGTTGTTGGTGGTATGCGCCTCGCCGCCCTTCAGTTCCTTTTCGGTGTCGCCGAATTTCAGGATCGCGCCCCAGCCGCCGGGGCCGGGATTGCCCGAGCAGGCGCCGTCGGTGAACACAATCACGCGGGGCAATGCGCTCACGCGGCGAATCCCGGCTCGGTCAGGCCGTAATCGCGCACGCTCGCGACGCTCTGGTGGAAGCGCAGCTTGCGGACATATTCCAGCGGATCTTTTGGCTTCACCAGCGCGCCCGGCGGCACGTTGAGGAAGTCGACCAGCCGCGTCAGCAGAAAACGCAGCGCCGAGCCGCGCGCCAGCAGCGGCAGCGCTTGCTGCTCGGCCTCGGACAACTGCCGCTCGCGGCCATAGGCATTGAGCAGCGCGCGGGCCTTGGTGACGTTGAAGGAATGATCCGGCTCGAAACACCAGGCGTTGAGGCAGATCGCGACGTCGTAGGCCAGGATATCGTTGCAGGCGAACGGGAAGTCGATCAGCCCCGACAATTTATCGCCGAGGAAGAAGACGTTGTCGGGAAACAGGTCGGCATGGATGACGCCGACCGGCAGATCCGTGGGCCAGCATTCCTCGAGATGATCGAGTTCGCGGGCGATGAAATCGCGCAGACCCGGCTGGACGCTGTCGGCGCGCGGCGCGGCGAGATCGAACAGCGGCCGCCAGCCCCCGACCGACAGCGGGTTTTTCCGGAACATCGGAAAGTCGCGTCCCGCCAGATGCATTCTCGCGAGCCCCTCGCCAACCCCGGTGCAATGCGCGGCGTTCGGCCGCCGCGGCCAGACGCCTTCGAGGAAATTGATGATCGCGGCCGGCCGTTCAGCGAGCCGGCTATAGACTTCGCCCTTGCGGTTCTTCGCCGGCTGCGGACAACGCACGCCGCGCTCGGCCAGATGCGCCATCAGCGACAGGAAGTACGGCAGATCGTCCACCTCGACGCGCTTTTCATACAGCGTGAGGATGTAGGCGCCCTTGGTGGTGTGCAGCAGGAAGTTGGAATTCTCGACCCCCTCGGCGATGCCCTTGTACGAGAGCAGCTCGCCGATGTCGTAGCCGGTGAGGAATTCCGCGAGGTCTTCGGCGGCAACATCCGTGTAAACCGCCATGGCAGCGCCTTAAGCGGCGTCGGGCCGCAGCGAACGCGGCAGCGGGAAGAATTCGTTCTCTTCCGCGGCCGAGACCGTCTCCACATGCAGCTCATAGCGCTCGGCGAAGGCGCCCATGATTTCCTCGACGATCACTTCCGGCGCGGAAGCACCCGCCGTGATGCCGAGGCTCTTGATGCCTTCGAAGCGGGACCAGTCGATGTCGCTGGCGCGCTGGGCCAGCACCGAAACCGGGCACCCCTCGCGCTCGGCGACTTCGCGCAGCCGCTGCGAGTTCGACGAGTTCGGCGCGCCGACCACGATCAGCGCGTCGACCACCGGCGCCACCTTCTTGACCGCGAGCTGGCGGTTGGTGGTGGCGTAGCAGATGTCTTCCTTGTGCGGGCCGGAGATGTTCGGAAACCGGCCTTTCAGCATCGCGACGATCTCGGCGGTGTCGTCGATCGACAGCGTCGTCTGGGTCACGAAAGCGAGATTGTTCGGGTCCTTCGGCGTGAAGGTTTTGGCGTCTTCCGCGGTCTCGATCAGCGTCACCGCGCCGGCCGGCAACTGGCCGAGCGTGCCGACCACTTCCGGATGATGCGAATGCCCGATCAGCAGGATCTCACGGCCGCGCTTGAAATGGATCGCGGCCTCGCGGTGCACCTTCGTCACCAGCGGACAGGTCGCATCCAGCGAGAAGAAATTGCGGGCGCGGGCATCGGCCGGGACCGATTTCGGAACCCCGTGGGCCGAGAATACCACCGGTGCGTTGGTATTGTCGGGAATTTCGGCCAGTTCCTCGACGAAAATCGCGCCCTTGGTCTTCAGGCTGTCGACCACATAGCGGTTGTGCACGATCTCGTGACGGACATAAACCGGGGCGCCGTAGATGGTCAGCGCCCGCTCGACGGTGTCGATGGCCCGAACCACGCCGGCGCAGAAGCCGCGGGGGGAACAAAGCACGATTTTAAGGTCTGGTTTGGCTGACATTAGGGGGCCCTTGGGGCTATCCGGGACCGAATCACCCCTCGCCGGCGGGCAGGGAACGGCCAATTCGTATAAGGACTTGGGGCTGCTTTTGGGCCCTGTCAAGGCACTTTAGCAGACCATTGCGCCAATACCCCTGGAAGGGGTATACAGGCGCCGAATTCCCGTCATCACCGATGACCACTGACTTCGCCTCCGGAAAAGAGGTGGGCGAGGCACAAAGGAGATTTGCCATGAGCAACGCACCGCTGATGCCAAAGGCGACTGCCGTGTGGCTGGTTGATAACACCGCGCTGACCTTCGACCAGGTGGCCGATTTCACCAAAATGCACCCGCTGGAGGTCCGCGCCATCGCCGACGGCGACGCCGCCCAGGGCATCAAGGGCATGGACCCGATTTCGACGGGTCAATTGACCCGGGACGAGATCGAACGCGGCGAAGGCGACCCGAACTACCGCCTCAAGCTCGGCGAGAGCAAGGTCACGCTGCCGCCGGCCGCCAAGAAGAAGGGCCCGCGCTACACCCCGGTTTCGCGCCGCCACGAGCGCCCGAGCGCGATCCTGTGGCTGGTCCGCAACCATCCCGAGCTGAAGGACGCGCAGATCATGCGCCTGGTCGGCACCACCAAGACCACCATCGCCTCGGTCCGCGACCGCACCCACTGGAACGCCTCGACCCTGACCCCGATGGACCCGGTGACGCTCGGCCTGTGCTCGCAGATCGAGCTCGATTTCGAGGTCCAGCGCGCCGCCAAGGAAAAGCCGGTCCCCGCCGCCTACGGTGGCGCCACCCTGCTGCCGGCCTCCGAGACCACCAAGAAAGAGCCGGAATTCGAGCCGAGCGAAAAGCAGCGCGACGAATTCAACGTCGACGCCGTGTTCGCCAAGCTGAAGACCATCGGCGGCAAGAAGCAGGACGACGAGGAATAGGAATTTCAGCTACGGCTGATAGCGAACGCGGCGGGGCAACCTGCCGCGTTTTTTGTTTGAACTCACGCCTTCTTCAAGAACTCCGTGCGCAGCACCAGGCCCTTGACCTTGTCGGTGCGGCCCTCGATCTCGTCCTCATTGTCGGTGAGGTGGATGTTCTTGATCACGGTGCCGCGCTTCAGCACGGTCGAGGAGCCCTTCAGCTTCAGGTCCTTGATCAGCGTGACGGTGTCGCCCTCGGCGAGCTGCGCGCCGTTGGAATCCCTGACCTTGATGTCCATGTGATGCTTTCTGCGCGTCGCGCTCAGGACTAACCTAGTTCGATCTCGTCGGTGATCTCGTGCGAGAGCGTGACGCCGCTGATGGTCAGGACCATTCTGGCCGGCAGCTTCTCGTTGCCTTTCAGCTTTCCGGCCTCGACGGCATCGCGGACGGCTTTTTCGATCTCGCGCTGCGAGGTGATGCCGACCTTCTTGAGGAACTTGCGCAGGCTGGCGTTGAAAACGTCTTCGTTCATGATGGCCTCCTGATCACGGCCGGTCCGGATGGTTGAGCATGTATTCGCCGAGATCGCGCTGGCGGCGGTCGATGCGGGCGTTGTAGTTGCCGCGCTGGACGTCGCGATTCTTGCGACAATTAACATATTCCTGCGAGCCGACCGCGACATTGTTGGCACGGCAGAACGCGTCGTCGTCGCCGCTGGTATCGGCCATGGTCGGCTGGCCGCGCTCGAGACAGCCGGCAAGGAGTGGTGCGATCAGCAGCGTGGTGAGAAGTAGCGCCGTCTTGCACCGCATGTCCGAATTCCAACGTTGTGGTGTGCTCGTCATTGCCGGGCTTGCCCCGGCAATCCATCGAAAAGATGGCATCTTTTGAAGGTGGATGGATGCCCGGGTCAAGCCCGGGCATGACGGGCACCACCGGGATCATCGATTGGAACCCTACACCCTGCCCTTCAGCGCGTCGCCGATTTCGTCGAGCACCTTGGGGTCCTCGATCGTCGCCGGCATCGACCAGGCATCGCCGTCGGCGATTTTCTTGATGGTGCCGCGCAGGATTTTCCCCGAGCGGGTTTTCGGCAGCCGGCCGACCGTGATCGCAAGCTTGAAGGCCGCCACCGGTCCGAGCTTGTCGCGCACCAGCGCAATAATCTCCTTTTCGATCTCGGACGGGCTGCGCGTCACACCGGCCTTCAGCACCAGGAAGCCGCAGGGTACCTCGCCCTTGATATTGTCCTTGATGCCGAGCACGGCGCATTCGGCGACGTCGGGATGGGAAGCCAGAATTTCCTCCATGCCGCCGGTGGAAAGCCGGTGACCGGCGACGTTGATGATGTCGTCGGTGCGGCCCATCACGAACACATAGCCGTCGGCATCCTTGTAGCCGGCGTCGGAGGTTTTGTAGTAGCCGGGGAATTCGGTGAGATACGCCTCCTTGAAGCGCGCATCCTGCTCCCACAATGTCGGCAGGCAACCAGGCGGCATCGGCAGCTTGATCACGATCGAGCCCATGGTGCCGGCGGGCACCGGCTTTGCCGCCTCGTCGACCACGTCGACCTGATAACCCGGCATCGGCACCGTCGGGGAGCCGTGCTTGACCGGCAGCATGCCGAGCCCGACCGGATTGCCGGCAATGCACCAACCGGTTTCGGTCTGCCACCAGTGGTCGATCACCGGCACCTTCAACTGCTGCTCGGCCCATTCCACCGTCGGCGGATCGGCGCGCTCGCCGGCCAGAAACAGCGTACGGAATTTCGACAGATCGTATTTGCGGATGAAGGTGCCTTCCGGATCCTCCTTGCG
>JAIEPP010000522.1 GCA_019748335.1 Xanthobacteraceae bacterium | reverse complement strand
CTGATCCAGGGCTATGTGGTCGCGATGAATCTGGAGACCACCGAGGAAGAGCTGATGCACACCATCTTCCCGCATCCGACGCTGTCCGAGATGATGAAGGAAGCGGTGCTGGATGCTTATGGGCGTGTGTTGAACATGTAAGGTCGGTTCCGTCATCCTGAGGCGCTCGCGTAGCGAGCCTCGAAGGATGCACGGCCCGAATCGTGCAGCCGGGCTCGTCGCCCTTCGAGACGCAGGCTCCGCCTGCTCCTCAGGGTGACGGATCTGACAAAGAATTCACAAAGACAAGAAAGCTCACCCCGTGAAAGACAATGACAACCTGACCATCGAACGCCCGACGTTCGTGACCCATCTCGAATGCGCGATGGAAGGCGATCACTATCCGGCCGGCCAGATCCACAACCTGTCGAAGGCCGGCAAGCCGCTGCTGGTGCGCTACGACCTTGCCGGCGTCAAGAAGGCGCTGACCAAGGATGCATTGGCGCAGCGCCCCGCCGACATGTGGCGCTACCGCGAGATGCTGCCGGTCGCAAAGGTCGCGGACATCGTCAGCCTCGGCGAGGTGATGACGCCGCTGATACGATTGCCGAAACTCGGCAAGAAACTCGGCGGCGGCGAGATCATTGTGAAAGACGAGGGAAGGCTGCCGACCGGATCGTTCAAGGCGCGCGGCTTGGTCATGGCGGTGTCGATGGGCAAGGCGCTCGGCATCAAGCACATGGCGATGCCGACCAACGGCAATGCGGGTGCTGCGCTCGCCGCCTACGCGACGTCGTGCGGCATCAAGACCACGATCTTCTGTCCAGCCGATACGCCGGAAGTGAATGTCAGCGAGATCGAGCTGCAGGGCGCCACCGTCTATCGCGTCAACGGCCTGATTGACGATTGCGGCAAGATCGTCGGCGAAGGGAAAGCCAAAGCCGGCTGGTTCGATACCTCTACCCTGAAGGAGCCGTACCGGATCGAAGGCAAGAAGACGATGGGGCTGGAACTCGCTGAACAGCTCGGTTGGGAAGTGCCCGACGTGATCTTCTATCCGACCGGCGGCGGCACCGGCCTGATCGGGATGTGGAAGGCGTTTGCCGAACTCGAGGCCATCGGCTTCATCGGCTCGAAGCGCCCGCGCATGGTCGCGGTGCAGGCGGCCGGCTGCGCGCCGATGGTGCGCGCTTTTGAAGCAGGCACCGAGCACGCGCCGCGCTGGGAAGACGCGCACACCATCGCGTCCGGCATTCGGGTGCCGCAGGCGGTCGGAGATTTTCTGATCCTGCGCGCGGTCCGCGAGAGCAAGGGTTTCGCCATAGCGGTCACGGACGAGAAGATTTCTGCTGCGCTCAACGAAGTCGCGCGCGAGGAGGGGCTGCTGCTGTGTCCGGAGGGGGCTGCGACCTACGCCGCCTACAAGGAAAGCCTCGCCGACGGACGCGTCACGAAAAATGATCGCGTGATGCTGTTCAATTGCGCGACAGGGCTTAAGTATCCCTTGCCGCCGGTCACGCGTACGCTCGATCGCCACAAGCCGATCGACTACGCCAACCTCTAGGCCGTCATTGCGAGCGAAGCGAAGCAATCCATGGTGCTGCACCAAAAGTATGGATTGCTTCGTCGCTTTGCTCCTCGCAATGACGACGTTGTAAACGTCATTGGGAGTGCGCGATGCGAAAGATAGTGCTGGCGATGCTTGCTGTGTTGGCGTTTGGCAACGCAGCGCGCGCGGAGAATTATCCATCGCACCCGATCACCATCATCGTGCCATTCGCCGCCGGCGGGCCGTCGGATGCGATGGCGCGGATTCTCGCCGAGCGGATGAAGATCACGCTCGGTGAAACCGTGCTGGTCGAGAATGTGACCGGAGCAGGCGGCTCGATCGGCGTCGGCCGCGCGGTGCGTTCTCCGCCAGACGGCTACACCATATCCTTCGGCCATCTCGGTACCCACGTCGCCAATGGTGCGATCTACAAGCTCGGCTACGACCTCGTCGCCGATCTCGAGCCGGTCGCCCTGCTGCCGAGCAATCCAATGATCATCGTCAGCAAGAACGCGGTGCCGGCGCAATCGCTGAAGGAGTTTCTGGCCTGGCTGAAGGCGCAGCCGAAGCCGCCGACCGCGGGCACCGCCGGCGCCGGCTCCGGAAGCCACATCGCCGGGCTCTACTTCGAAAATGTCACCGGCATCAAACTGCAATATGTGCCGTATCGCGGCACCGGACCGGCGCTGAACGATCTCGTTGCCGGCCAGATCGATCTGATCGTCGACCAGACCTCGAACTCGATCGCGCAGGTGCGCGCCGGCAACATCCGCGCCTATGCCGTCACCGACGACAAGCGCGTCTCGTCCGCCGCCGATATTCCGACCGTGGACGAGGCGGGGCTGCCCGGGTTTCACATGACGCTGTGGTCCGGCCTCTGGGTCCCCAAGGACACGCCGAAGGAGATCGTCGCAAGGCTGAATGCCGCCACCGTCGATGCGCTGAACGACGCGACGGTGCGCAAGCAGCTTGAAAATCTCGGGTTGCAAATGCCGCCGAAGAACCAGCTCACGCCGGCAGCGCTCGGCGCCTGGCAGAAGGCCGAGATCGCAAAATGGTGGCCGATGATCAAGGACGCCAATGTGAAGGTGGACTAGGGAGCGGCGCCAGCTCCGGGCCACATCTCCTCGGACGGCCGGAATTTATGACAATTCAAACTGGCCGCCGGCGCCATGGCGTGTATCTGCGCCGTCCTGCGCTTGATCTGCAACCCGCTCTCACATAGCAATGACGTGATTTTTCTCGCTGGGGTGAGGAATTCGCGATGTGGCTGTTGTTTGTGTTCGCCTGGGCCGTTTTCCTGGCCGTTGTCGCTATCGTTGCGCAGCAGGCATTCGGTTACGACCTCAGCCGGATTTCCGCCAATTTCCTCGAACTGCCGCCGGGCCAACGTCTGGCCACCGGCACCATCGCGGTGATGGCGTTGGCCCTGATGGGCGTCAGCATCTTTCTGTCCCGCCGGATGTCGCACCAGGAAGACAATCTGCGGTTGCTTCGAACTCGCCTGAAGGTTGCGCGGGATGACATGGTCGTCGCGCATGGGTTGCAAAATCACTTCGAGGGGGTGGCCCAGCACCTCGTCGACAGCGATCCGCGTGAAGCGATCGCAACATTGCAGAAGCGGCTCACGGAGACCGAGCAGAAGGTTGCGTTGCAGCAGAGCCAGGACGTCGCCACCGATGTCCAGGAACAGCTCGACGATATCCGGCGCAGGCAACAGCTGCTGCGGGAGACGGTCGGCGAGGTCGCTGAACAGCGGCGGGTCACCGAGCCGGTATTCGCGGAGATCAAGGATCGCCAGCGCCAACTCGAAAGGTCGCTGGCGAAACTCGAAGTCGACGACAACAAGCACAATCTGGCCGATCGTCTGCAGGAGATCGGCGGGGAGGTGCTGGCGATCCAGAAGCGGCTGACCGTGCTGCAGGAGTCGCTGGTGACCTTGAGCCGATTCAAGGACGATCTCGACAAGACCAATGCCGAGCTGGCGCCGCTGCAGGCGCAGGGTATAGGCATCTACGCTGTGATCGATGAACTGCGCCCGGCCTATGAGCGCCTCGGCAAGCGGATCGAGGAATTCGATTCCAAGGACGGCGAAAGCATCAGCGCGCACGTCGAAACGCTTTCCAAAAACAAGATGGAGATCGAGCAGAAGGTCGCGCGGCTCGATGATTGCTTCAATATTCTCGAAACCATCGGTATGGATTTTGGCGAGCTCAAAGAGCGTCAGGCGCATCTGGAACGTTCGATTGCCGAAGTGGAAACGGATTCCAGCGGCAAGAGCCTGATGGATCGCCAGAACGCGCTGAATGAGTTTGTGCTGCAGGCCCGGTTGCGTCTCAGCACGCTGGAGTCCTCGCTGACGACGCTGAACAGGTTCAAGGAAGAACTGGCGAAGGCACAGCAGGCCCTGCTACCGCTGCAGATGCCGGGCTTCGGGATCGAGGCTGTGATCGCCGAGGTGCACGGCATTCGCGAGGTCGTGCTGAAGACCCTCGGCGAAATCGAACAGAATGGCGACGCGGCGCTCGGGTTGCGCGTCGAAGAGCTCTCCAGCAGCAAGCGCGAGATCGACGACAGAGTCGCCGAGGTCTTCGAACATTTCTCCAGGCTCGACTCCATCCGAAAGGATATCGGCGGGGTCTTCATGGCGATCAGAAGCGCGCTCATGAAGGTCGGGTGAGCAGGTTGCCGACGATGATGGATCGGGGCGGCCATTTCGGCAAGATCGCGATCGAATTTCCGTAACGGCTGAAAACGAAAAAGGGCGGCATTTCCTCTGGAAACGCCGCCCTTGTTGGTTGTTTTGCCGCGATCAGGCGATGTCGAAGCGATCCGCGTTCATCACCTTGGTCCAGGCTTTGACGAAGTCGCGCACGAACGCCTCTTTCGAGTCGCTGCAGGCATAGACTTCAGCAAACGCGCGGAGCTGCGAGTGCGAACCGAAGATGAGATCGGCACGGGTGCCGGTCCACTTCACGGCGCCGGTCTTGCGATCGCGACCCTCGAACACGTCCTTGGCTTCCGAGACCGGCTTCCACACCGTGGCCATGTCGAGCAGGTTGACGAAGAAGTCGTTGGTCAGCGTGCCCGGCTTCGAGGTGAAGACGCCGTGCTTGGCGCCGCCGGTGTTGGCACCGAGCACCCGCAAGCCGCCGACGAGGGCGGTCATTTCGGGGGCCGTCAGCGTCAGCAGTTGCGCCCGGTCCACCAGTTGCTCTTCGGGGGACAGACGCTGCTTGCCGCGGCTGTAGTTGCGGAAACCATCGGCGGCAGGCTCCAGCGGCGCAAACGAGTGCGCGTCGGTCTTCTCCTGCGAGGCGTCCATGCGGCCCGGCGTGAACGGCACCTTGATGTCGTTGCCGCCGTCCTTGGCCGCCTTCTCGATCGCCGCAACGCCGCCGAGAACGATCAGGTCGGCGAGCGAGACTTTCTTGTCGCCCTTCTGCGCGGCGTTGAACTCGTTCTGGATCGCTTCGAGCTTGGCCAGCACCTTGGCGAGCTGCGCCGGCTGGTTGACTTCCCAGTCCTTCTGCGGTGCGAGCCGGATGCGGGCGCCGTTGGCGCCACCGCGCTTGTCGGAGCCGCGGAAGGTCGAGGCCGAGGCCCAGGCGGTCGAGACCAGTTCGGACACCGACAGGCCGGAGGCGAGGATCTTCGCCTTCAGCGCCGCGATATCGGCTTCGCTGACCAATTCATGATTGATCGCCGGGATCGGGTCCTGCCACAGCAGTTCTTCCTTCGGCACCAGCGGGCCGAGGTAACGCACGGTCGGGCCCATGTCGCGGTGGGTCAGCTTGTACCAGGCGCGGGCGAACGCGTCGGCAAACTGATCCGGATTCTCGTGGAAGCGCCGCGAGATCTTTTCGTAGGCCGGGTCGAACCG
>JAIEPP010000214.1 GCA_019748335.1 Xanthobacteraceae bacterium | reverse complement strand
GCGAGATCCTTCGGCGTCTTCAGGCCGCTCGCATAGGCGTTGTTGCTGGCGAAATAGCCGATCAGGGGATAGCCGGCCTTTTCGCGGCTCATGCCGCCGATCACCTTCAGCGTGCCCTTGCCCGCGAGGTTGTAGAGCCCCGCCGTGAACGCGGTGATACCGAAATCGACATCGCCCGAGGTCGTCGCCACCGCGATCGGCTGCGCCGCGTCGAAGAACTTCAGTTCGATATCGAGCCCGGCCTCGCGAAAGTAGCCCTTGTCCTGCGCGATGAACACCGGCGCCGACGACGACAGCCGGAGCACGCCGATTTTCGCCTTCAGCGCGTCGTCAGCCCGCGCGATGCCGCCGGCCGCGATCGTCAGCAGGCCCGCCAAAGCGAACCGTACAAACCCTCTCATTCCATTCCCTCCGTAACGCCGTTAGGCTTTTAGTTTGACGCGTTTTCTAGACGCGAACCGGTTCCCACTTCGCTTGAAAACGCTTTATAGCCCCTCGGGCACGCGCTGGTCCCGCCCGATGAAGGCGCCCTGTTGTTTCAACGTTTGTTGCAACTTTTCAACCGCAATGTCGCGCGGAATCGTGTTTCCGGACAGCGCCAGATCGGCGGCGACGCCCACCGCCTCCCCCATCGCGAAGCATGCCCCGGAGACCCGCGCCGCCGACTGGCCCTCATGGGTCATTGAGGCGCAGCGGCCGGCCATCAAGAGGTTGTCGACGCCCTCAGGAACCAGCATCCTGTAGGGCAATTCGTTGAAGCCGCGCGATTCCGGAATCGGCGGGAACTTGAAGACGACGTCGCCGGCGACATGCTGCTCCATCGGCCAGCCGTTGACGCCGATGGAATCCTCGAACGAGGCGCAGCCGAGCACGTCCTCACCCGACAGCCTATAGCCGCCGACGACGCGGCGGGTTTCGCGGATGCCGAGCTGCGGCGGCAGGTCGACGATGTAGGACTTTTCAAACCCCGGCACCGTGCGCAGGAACTCGAACGCCTGGATCGCCTGCCGGCGGCCGTCGATTTCGCCGCGCGTCATCTGGTCCGGCTCGAGCCCGTTGACCGCACTGCCGTCCTCGCGCGCGAGCTGCGTAAAATTGACCCGCCATTCGATGCCTGATTTTTGCGGACGCACGATCGCGCCCTTGCGCGGAAACCGATGCGTACCCGAAGCCTCGGCCTTTTCCATCAGAGCCGGAATGGTCCGCCAGGCATCGCCGGCCTTTTCGGGATCGATGCCGTTGAGACGGAACATCATCGAAGGAAACAGCATGCTGCCGGCATTGTCGCCGACTTCAAACGGCGCCCCGGCCCAGGCCGCGAGATCGCCGTCGCCGGAACAGTCGATGAAAATGCCGGCGCGCACCGCCTGCCGGCCGGCTTTGGTCTCGACCATCAGCACGTTGATGCGCGTGTCGTCCTGCATGACGACACCGGCGCCGAGCGCGTGAAAGAGAATGTCAACCTTGTGCGCGGCCAGCAAATCGTCGGCCGCGGTCTTGTAGGCCGCGGTGTCATAGGCCTGTGCAAAGATCTTGCCGAGGATCAGATGCGGCGCGTTGAGGCCGCCGAGTCGATCGATGCGCGCGAGCAGATCGGAAGCGACGCCCTGCACCACCCGGTGCGCCTCGCCGAACACATTGGCGTGCAGCCCGCAAAAATTGGTCACACCTGCGGCCGTGCCCATGCCGCCGAGAAAGCCGTAGCGCTCGATCAAGAGCGTGCGGCGGCCCGCGCGGGAGGCAGCAACGGCCGCCGCGATGCCAGCAGGACCGCCGCCGAGAACAACGACTTCATATTCGCCGTAGAGCGGGATCTGGCGGGCGGGTTCGGTGATGGTCTTCATTTTAACTACCGGTCCTGAGCGATGGCTGGATCGCGATTGCTGACGTAACTGCGCAGCAATATCCGTGTTCGTAGCCTCACAGGCCGCATGACTTCCAAAGATTCATCATCTCTTCGTCAGTCGCGAACGTCCCTTTGCCATTCCAAATATCGCGTTGGATACGTACAAGTTCGCGGATTTGCGAATCAGTCAAACGATAACGGCTTGCCTCCTGCTGGCGCTCCTTGGGCCAGCACGGCATCTGCGCAATGCGATTTTCGATATCTTTACCCGTCATTCTTTCTCGTACCAAAATTCCGATATCTCGTCACGTTCCCACCTGCAGCGGCGAGCCGAGCTTGCGCAGCGCGGCGATCGCGGAGAGCGCGGTGATGCGGCCGGTTTTCGGATTTTCCGAGGGGATGTTCTCGATCGACATCGTGAAGCTGGCCGAGTCGGATTCCACCTTGATCTGATGACAATTCCGCGTCACCGCCGGGTCGGCCCAGATCTCGATCGTGGTGCGATCGGGGCCGATGCCGGCCAGCGACAGCGCGGCGACCACGTTGACATTGGCCGGGAATGCGGCAGCGGCATCGCGCGCTGAGCCCCTGAACACGCACAGCGCGGACTTCAAGCCATCGAGCGAAATTCCGTTGGCGACCAGATAGGGCGCGCCGGCAAGGCCGTTGGGCGGCTTGCGTGTCACCATCTGCACCGAATGGATCGTACCTTCCGCGGCGGCGGATACCGCATCGAAGCCGATCAGCGCGCCGGTCGGCACGATGATCTGACCGCCCTTCGCGCGGGCAAGATCGATCAGGTCAGGGCGCGGCAGCAGCGCGCTGGCGCTCAGCACCATCACCTGCTTGCCGGCGTTGAGCATCGGCCGGCAGATCTGGTCGAGAATCGCGGCCGGCGCGCTTTCGACCACAAGGTCGGCATGATCGGGCAACTCCTCGAGCCCGATCAGCGGGACGGACATGCCTTCGCGGTCGAGCCATGCCTGCGCTTTCGCCCGATCCCGCGCCGCGATGCCTGACAGCACGAGGCCCGGTATCCCCTGCGCCAGCTTGCGCGCCACGGTTTTCCCGATCTCGCCCAGCCCGGCAATGGCAATGCGTTTGGACGGCAAGTCATGTCTCCCTGATTGCGGCATTCCAGCCTACATCAGGCGCCGCAGGCATCGAATATCACCAAAGTCTATCTCGCTTTCGTCCAATTCCCTGCGCGCTTCTCGGCGAATGACGCCAGCCCCTCCGATGCCTCGGCGGTCTGCCGCCGCGCTGAATGCATTTTCACCAGCCGCGCATAGGCCGCGTCGTCGACGCTCATGCCGCCGAACGAGCTTTCCAGCGCCAGCGCCTTGGTCTCGGCCATCGCTGCAGGACCGTTGCCGAGTAGCTGCTCGACCACCTTGGCGCCGGCGGCTTCGAGACCCGCCAGCGGCACCACCTCGTGGACGAGGCCGATGCGGCGCGCATCCTCGGCGCCAAAGCGCTCGCCGGTCAGCGCGTAGCGGCGCACCTGGCGGACGCCGATGGCGTCGCAGAGTTGCGGGATGATGATCGCCGCCGTCAGTCCCCAGCGCACCTCGGTGATCGAGAACAGCGCATTGTCGGCCGCGATCACGACGTCGCAGGCCGAAATCACACCGGTACCGCCGCCGAAACAGCCGCCCTGCACCATCGCCACCGTCGGAATCGGCAGGGTGTTGAGCCGCTGCACCGCCTCATAGGTCGCCCGCGACACCGCCTCGTTCTCTTCAACCGATTTCGGCTGCACGCCGTTGATCCATTTCAGGTCGGCGCCGGCCTGAAAATGCTTGCCATTGCCCTTCAGCACGACGACGCGGAGATTCGGCTTGCTGCCGAGATCGTCCATCGCCGCGAGCACGCCGTTGATCAGGCCGGCGTCATAGGCATTGTTCACCTCCGGCCGATTCAGCGTCACCGTCGCGACGCCGCGCTCGTCTAGATTCCATAAAACCGGATGGGCGGTCATCGGCGTTGTCCTTTGTTGTTGGTTCTTGGCCGGCAATATGCCGGGATCATCAGCGTTGATCCATCCCTTTCCGCCGCGCAGCCCGTGCATACCGCATCAAAGGTTGCGCCGCGGCGCAAGCTTGCGGAAAGTGGCGCCTGACGCCTCGATCCCTTCAGCAGGACCTCAACTCAATGCGAATATGCGTTTTCGGTGCGGGCGCCGTCGGCAGCCACATAGCGGTGCGGCTGGCGCTGGCGGGACATGACGTTTCCTGCGTGATGCGGGGCCCCCATCTCGCAGCGGTAAAAGCCGACGGCCTGACCTTGCGGGTCGGAGATGCCGAGTTCAAGGCCAGGGTGAAGGCATCCGACGATCCGGCGGCGCTGGGGGCGCAGGATATCGTCATCAGCACGCTGAAGGCGACCGGGGTGCCGAGCCTTGCCACCGGGCTACAGCCGCTGCTGGGCAACGACACCTCGGTCGTGTTCGCGCAGAACGGCATTCCCTGGTGGTACGATATCGGGCTTTCGCCAAAACATCCGCCGGTGCCGGATCTGGCCTTTCTCGATCCCGGCGGGCGGCTGCGCGCGGCAATCCCGAAGCAACGGATCATCGGCGGCGTGATCTTTTCGTCCAACGAAATCGTCGCGCCGGGCGTGGCTGCAAACCTCTCGCCCGAGCGCAACCGGTTGCTGATCGGCGAATGCGACGACCGCGCCAGCGAGCGGATCGCACAACTGCGCGCGGCGCTGAACCAGGCTTCGATCGAATCGCCCGACGTCGCGCAAATCAGGGAGACGATCTGGTCCAAGCTGCTGACCAACATGTCGATGTCGGTGCTGTGCTCGCTGACCGGGCAAACCGCGCGCGGCGTGCGGGACGATGCTTCGCTGGCCGATGTCATTCCGCGCCTGCTCGACGAGGCCAACAGCATCGCGCAGACCTGTTTCCCCGAGGTCAAGCGCGTCACCCGCAGCGGCCCGGCGCCGGACCACAAGCCGTCGATCCTGCAGGATTACGAACTCGGCCGCGCCATGGAAATCGACGTGCTGGTCCGCGCCCCTGCCGCGTTCGCGCGCGCCGCCGGGCTTGCGACGCCGATGCTCGATTTGATGGGCGCCCTTGCGATCCGTCAGGCACGGGAAAAAGGGCTCTACGCCGGTTGACCCGCAACGCGGATCAGGCGGCCCGCAATCCCAGCCGATCGAACAGCTTCCGGTCAGCCTCGTCCTCCGGATTTCCGGCCGTCAGCAAGGTGTCGCCGACAAAGATCGAGTTTGCTCCCGCAAAGAAGCAAAGCGCCTGCGTCTCGTCCGTCATCGCCGAGCGGCCGGCCGAGAGACGAACATATGATCCCGGCATCATGATGCGCGCCAGCGCGACAATCCGGACAAACTCGATCGGCTCAACCGGCGCGGCGTTGGCAAGCGACGTGCCGGCGATCGGAATCAGCATGTTGATCGGAACGCTTTCCGGCGGCTCGGCAAGATTTGCGAGCGTAACCAGCATGTCCACGCGATCGATTTCGCTCTCGCCCATCCCGAGGATGCCGCCGCAACACACCTTCATCCCGGA
>JAIEPP010000186.1 GCA_019748335.1 Xanthobacteraceae bacterium | reverse complement strand
GCTCGGGGTCCTGCTCGCCTTGGCCACATTGTTCGGCCTGACCGAGGCGGCCAGCGCGCAAGGAGCCGTGCGCTCGGTCCATGGCGACTGGCAGATCCGCTGCGACACCCCGCCGGGCGCGCAGGCGGAACAATGTGCCCTGATCCAGAGCGTGGTAGCCGAAGACCGTTCCAACGCCGGCCTGACCGTGATCGTACTGAAAACCGCCGATCAGAAGAGCAAGCTGATGCGGGTGGTGGCGCCGCTCGGCGTGCTGCTGCCGTCGGGGTTGGGCCTCAAACTCGACAATGTCGACGTCGGCCGCGCCGGTTTCGTCCGCTGCCTGCCCAATGGCTGCGTCGCCGAGGTGGTGATGGACGAAAAGCTGCTCGGCCAGCTCCGCACCGCCAAGACCGCGACCTTCATCATCTTCGAGACCCCCGAGGAGGGGATCGGGTTTCCGCTGAGCCTGAACGGCATCGGCGAAGGCTACGACAAGCTGCCGTAGGCGGTTTACCCGCTAGTGGAATAGCACCGCCAACAAGAACACATTCTCATAGACACCATCGACCCTGGCTGCGTCACGCAGCAGGCCTTCGATCTCGAACCCGATGGTCTTGTAGAGCGCCATCGCATTCTTGTTATTTTCCCGAACCGTCAGTTCGACCCGCTGCAACCCGAAGGCCCGCGCGTCGTCGAGGGTCTGCCGCATCAGGCGGTCTCCCAGTCCCTGGCGCCGGAATAACGGCAGCAGGGCAATCCCGAGTACACCGGCATGGGCATAAATCGGCCGCGGCTTGGGGACGATATCGCACCAGCCGACGACCTCACCATCCGACACCGCGACCCGGTGCGGATAACCCCGTTCAATATTGTTGAGGACGTAGGCCCGCGTCGATTCGAGCGACGGCGCCTCCAGAAACGCCAGATAAAGCCGCTCCCGCGCGACGAAATCGAGGGCGCGGTGAAAGCCCTCGATATGATCTTGGGATATCGGAACAATTTCGGCGGCCATCGTCTCGGCAACGTGTTGATCCCGCCCCTCGCGGAATGCCGAGGAAACAACTATCTTGGACAGGTTCCTCTGACAACGGACTGATTGAATGACCAATCTTGCCACAACCTCCCTGATCGACCGCGCCAATCTGGACCGCGATTCCGTCCGCCGCGAGATCGCGCGGGGGCTTGAGGGGGCCGACGATGGCGAGCTGTTCCTGGAATATGGCCAGACCGAAGCTCTGGCCTTCGACAATGGCCGGCTGAAGCAGGCCACCTACGACACCTCGCAGGGCTTTGGCCTGCGAGCGGTCAAGGACGACGCGGTCGGCTACGCGCATTCCTCCGACGTGTCGCTGCCGGCGCTGATCCGCGCGGCGGATGCGGTCGCCGCCGTCCGCGGCGGTTACAGCGGGCAATTTGCGGCGGCTCCCGCCCACACCAATGTGCGGCTCTACGGCGACGACAATCCGCTGGACGGGCCGGGCTTCGAGGCCAAGGTGAAACTGCTGGCCGAGATCGACGCCTATGTGCGCGACAAGGATCCGCGGGTGCGGCAGGCCTCGATCAGTCTCGGCGCCACCTGGCAAGTGGTCGAAATCCTGCGTCCTGATGGTGAAAGCTATCGCGATATCCGCCCGCTGGTGCGGGTCAATATTTCCGTCGTCGCCGGACAGGGCGACCGCCAGGAAAGCGGCAGCAAGGGTTATGGCGGCCGCGAGGGCTATGCGCGCTTCATCGAAACCAAGGCATGGCGCGAGGCCGCCGACGGCGCGATCCGCGAGGCGCTGGTCAACCTGGAATCGATCCCCGCGCCTGCCGGTGAAATGGACGTGGTGCTGGGCGCCGGCTGGCCCGGCGTGATGCTGCATGAAGCGGTCGGCCACGGCCTCGAAGGCGACTTCAATCGCAAGCAGACCTCGGCCTTTGCAGGCCTGATGGGCAAGCAGGTCGCGGCCAAGGGCGTCACCGTCGTCGACGACGGCACCATGGCCTCGCGGCGAGGTTCTCTTTCCATCGACGACGAGGGCACGCCGACCAACCGCACCGTGCTGATCGAGGACGGCGTCCTGGTCGGCTACATGCAGGACCGCCAGAACGCGCGGCTGATGAACATGAAGCCGACCGGCAACGGGCGGCGTCAAAGTTATGCCCATGTGCCGATGCCGCGCATGACCAACACCTACATGCTGGCCGGTCAGCGCGACCCGGCGGAAATTCTGGCCTCGGTGAAGAACGGCATCTATGCCGCGAATTTCGGCGGCGGACAGGTCGACATCACCTCGGGAAAATACGTGTTCCAGTGCACCGAGGCCTACAAGATCGAGAATGGCAAGGTCGGCGCGCCGCTGAAAGGTGCGATGCTGATCGGCAACGGCCCGACCGACCTGCACAGAATAACCATGATCGGCAACGATCTTGCGCTCGACACCGGGATCGGCACCTGCGGCAAGAACGGCCAGGGCGTGCCGGTCGGCGTCGGCCAGCCGACGCTGCGGATGGAACGGATTACGGTCGGAGGAACTGGCTAGTGAGCATCGACAAGAACGAGCTCGTGAGTGAACAGGAAACGGTTGTCGCCAAGCCGATCAGCTGGCGTGCGCAGGCGGCCCAACTCGCGGCGATCGTCGCCGTGGTGTTCATCGCCAAGGGCGCGCTGGCCGAGCCGTTCTATGTTCCTTCCGGCTCGATGGAGCCGACGCTTCTGATCGGCGACGCGCTGCTGGCGTCGAAATATCCCTACGGCTATGGCGCGGCTTCGCTGCCAATCCAGATCACGCTGCCAGAGACCGGCCGGCTGTTCGGCGAGACGCCGAAGCGCGGCGACGTCGTCGTGTTCCGCTGGCCCGGCGACCGCTCGCAAGCCTGGGTCAAGCGCGTGGTCGGCTTGCCCGGCGACCGCATCCAGGTTCGCCAGGGCCAGCTCTTCATCAACGACCACGCCGCGACGCTGACGCCTGACGGCGTTGGCGAAGCCGAAGACGACCGCGGCGGCAGCGAACAAGCCTACCGCTTCATCGAGACGCTGCCGAACGGCGTTACGCACGCGATCTTCAAGATGCGCGACAACGGCCGGCTCGACAACACCGCTGAAGTGACGGTGCCGCCGGGCAAACTGTTCGTGCTCGGCGACAACCGCGACAACTCCGCCGACAGTCGCGTCTCCGTGCGCGACGGCGGCGTCGGGCTGTTGCCGATCGACAACCTGGTCGGCCGCGCCGACGCGGTGGTCGGCTCCTGGGACATGGGCATCCGCAGCCAGCCGGTATGGACCTGGATGTCGGGCTTCCGGATGGCGCGGTTTTTCACCTCGGTGCACTGAGCGCGCATGACCTTCGACGACGTCGGGAAGTTTGCGCTTCTGTGGTCGGAGGTCGAGGACGGCACCTCCTACGGCACGCCGGCGCTGAAGGTGCGCAAGAAGCTGCTGGCGCGCCTGAAGGAAGACGGCGACAGCCTGGTAATTCCGGGTGTGCCGCAGGATGAGCGCGAAATGCTGGTGGAGAGCCAGCCGAAGCTGTTTTACTTCACCGACCACTACCGGGATTACCCGATCGTGCTGCTTCGCCTCTCGAAGGCGAAGCGCGCCATCATCGAGCCGTTGCTGCGCCGGCACTGGCGCACGCTGGCGTCAAAGGCGGCGGTGAAGGAATACGACGCGCTCTAGCCGCGTCATTGCGAGCGAAGCGGAGCAATCCATTGGGCGGCGCAAAGAAAGTGTGGATTGCTTCGCGGAGCCTGTCATCGGCCGCGCGAATGCGCGCCCGTTGGCTCGCAATGACGGATGATGGAGTTCGCGCTTCGCGTATCTACCGCACCACGCCGGAAATGAACCCGGCCTTGCGGCGCGGCGGCTTGATGTCTTTCTTCAGGTAGCAATGGGCGTCGCGACCGGCATAGCCGGGCCGGGCATAGGTCCAGGCGCGGCATTTGTTGTCGGCGGCGCAGGCGGCCTTGCAGGCGTCCTCACCGTCGCTGCCGGCAAGATCGAAATTCTTGTAGTCGCCGCCGAAGCGGTCGATCGAGGTTTCGATCGCGTTGTTCCGGGGCTCGACGACGCCGGCGCCACGGACGCCGGAGACGCAGCAATTATCCTGGGTGCGGGCCGGCACGCTGCTCTTGAGCCAGCATACCGCGCCGTTGGTCACGTCGGTCGGATAGCTGAAACTCCAGGAGCGGCAGCGCTTGTCGCGCTCGCAGACCAGCGCGCAATCGGCTGGATCGCCCGAAGCGACCGGCGCACTGAGGTAATCGCCGCCCGGACGGTCGAAATTGGACTGCGCCAGCGCCGGGTGCACGGATGCCGCCATCGCCAGCAAGGCCAATATCACCACACACGCCCTGAGCAGGCGGCCGATCCCCATCTGTGACTGCTTTCGAATACGCGCCCCGAGGCCTCATTTGAGCGGCATCAACCTGTACGGCGGATGAACGGCCCAAAAATGCGGCAAGCGGCCGCGCTTTCAAGCGAAGCTTCCCCCGAACTTGATCCGGGGGCACCGGCTGGCGACGCAATTTTGCGCAGATTGCGTAGAGTTATCCGAGAATTAGAACGCATATTCCTGATAGGCCGGTTCCACCGAGCCGCCCCAGGCGCCGTTGAACTTCTCCAGCATCTCCTCCGCCGGACACCGGCCGGAATCGAGGATCCGCTCCAGCGGCTCGAGATGACGGCTTTCGTCGCGACCGAGATGGTCGACATGGGCCCGCCGCCGCAGGCCGGCATGCGCGAGCTTCACGCATTCCCTCGCGATCTCGAACAGATAGCGGTCCCTGATCCGGGTCTTGAAGCCGAAACGCGGGACGTCGTCGCGCATCGCCTGACGCTCCTGCGCATTCCAGTGCTTCACCATGTCCCAGGCCGCGTTCAGGGTGTCGTCGTCGTACAGCAGGCCGACCCAGAACGCCGGCAACGCCGGCAGCCGGCCCCACGGCACGCCGTCGGCGCCGCGCATTTCCAGATAGCGCTTCAGCCGCACTTCCGGAAAAATCGTCGACAGGTGGTTGGCCCAGTCCGACAGCGTCGGGCGCTCGCCGGGGAACGCCGGGTTCTTGCCGTCGAAGAAAGCGCGGAACGAGGAGCCCGCGACATCGATATAGGTGTCGCCGCGCTTGACGAAATACATGGGAACGTCGAGCGCGTAATCGACCCAGCGCTCGAACCCCATGCCGTCCTCGAACGCCCAGGGAATCATGCCGGAGCGGGCGTTATCGGTATCGCGCCAGATTTCGGAGCGGAACGAGAGGTAGCCGTTGGCCTTGCCTTCGGTGAACGGCGAATTGGCGAACAAGGCGGTCGCGATCGGCTGCAGCGCCACCGAGACGCGGAGCTTCTTGACCATGTCGGCTTCGGAGGAGAAGTCGAGATTGGTCTGCACCGTGCAGGTCCGGTACATCATGTCGAG
>JAIEPP010000215.1 GCA_019748335.1 Xanthobacteraceae bacterium | reverse complement strand
CGAGTTCATCCTGCGTCTGCCGAAAGGTTACGGCACGCTGGTCGGCGTACGCGGCGTCTAGCTGTCGGGCGGCGAGCGGCAGCGGGTCGCGCTGGCGCGGGCTTTCCTGGCGGACGCGCCGGTCCTGATCCTGGACGAGGCGACGTCGAGTCTGGATTCGGAATCGGAGGGGCTGATCCAGCAGGCAATGGAGCGGCTCATGAAGGGCCGCACCTCGATCGTGATCGCGCACCGGCTGTCGACGGTGCGCAGCCTCGACCGGATTCTGGTGTTCGACCGCGGCGAGATCGTCGAGCAGGGAACCCACGCTGGACTGACGGCGCGTCCCGGCGGCCTCTATCGTGGGTTATTCGAGCAACAGGTCACAGAGTTCGGCCGCATTACGGCGGCGGAATAAGCGCCCAATCTTGCAGTCTTGTTCGATGCCGGAATATATTTCCGGCATCGAAGAGGCTTACGCGATGCGCTGGTTCCGGAAAGATCAGCTCCCGGACGTCTGGGAAGTTGCCGCCGATCAGCCGCTTGGCGACATCGGGGCGGCGCAGAGGATTCGCGAGATTTGCGCGGCGGCGATGTCGATCGCCGAAAAGATGACGGCGACGAGCGGGCCCAAGGCCGAGGCCCGGAAAGCCTCCGAGGCCGAGCGTTATCAAGCCGCCGTCAAATGTGCGCTCGAATTGGCGAGGCAGATTTCCGACGACGCGATGCGCGACGTCTCGGTCGGCCAGATCATCAGCCTGTCGGTGAAGGCCGGCCATATGAAGACGGCGAGGGTGCTGCTGCGCGCCATCCGGTCGGAACAGACCCAGGCGGAATTGATGGCCAGTCATCCGCCGCTAACCGATCGGGAGGCCGCCGATTGAGGCGGCTCCCGATCCTGCCGCGGCGGCGTGGTGCGGCTCGCCTCATCCGAACGGTTGATGTCGTCGTTCCGTCCTTGCAATACCCTCCAGACGGAAGCGGTGGACCGCCCGAAAGTCCCCTCGGCCGGACGCGCCCCACATGATCGGCGACGCCGAATTGCGACAATTGAACAATTTTGGCGGATCATCAGACACACCAGAAGAGTTCGCTACCCATTTGCCTGTAACCCCTCAGCGTTGGATCGGCCCTATGCGCGGGATCAGCAGACTTTCCGGTCTCATCGAGGAAATCTACGACGCCGCGCTCGAGCCCGCGGCGTGGAACGACATTGTCGTCGGCATCAATGATTTCGTCGGCGGCAAGGCCTGCGGCCTTATCTCGAAGGATACCATGAGCCAGTCCGGGCTCACCTATTATTACTGCGGCGTCGATCCGCACTACATCCAGCTCTATTCGGACACGCATGCCAGATACGACCATCTCACGGTGCTGCCGCCGCTGGGGCAGGTCGTGAGCATTCCGGATCTGCTCGCATATGACGAATACCGGAGCGGCCCGTTCTATCAAGAATGGCTGCGCCCCCAGGGTTGCGTCGACATCGCGAACGTCGTGCTGGAGAAGTCGGGATCGACTTCGGCGGTTCTGCTTGCGGTTCTCACCGGCACCCGCATGGCCGACGAAGAGATGCGGCGAAGGATTGCGCTCATCGCGCCGCATGCCCACAAGGCGCTCCTCATCAACAAGGCGATCGACTCCCGGCAATCCGAAGCGGCGACATTTGCCCGGACGCTCGACGGCCTCAGTGCGGGAATCTTTCTTCTCGATGCTGGCGGCCGGATCGTCCACGCCAATACGTCCGGCCACGACATGCTGTACGCGGACGATTTCCTGCGCTTGATCGGCGGACGGCTCGTCGCGCGCGATACGAAGGTCAATCAGGGCCTGCGTGATATCTTCGCCGGCGGCGGCGAGGTTTCGAACGAGGCCGCGGGCGCGGCCCTGCCGCTGATGGCGCACGATGGGGAGCGCTACGTCGCGCATGTGCTGCCGCTAACATCGGCAGCCAGGGGCAGTACCGGCATGGCCTACAAGGCCGTCAGTGCGATGTTCGTTCGAAGGGTGGCGCTGGACAGTCCCTCCGACGAGGTTCTTGCTCGTACTTTCAAGCTGACGCCAAGCGAACTGCGCGTGCTGACGGCGGTGAGCGAGATTGGCGGGGTTGCAGCCATCGCCGGCGCGCTCGGCATCTCGGAAGCGACGGTCAAGACCCACCTTCAGCATCTGTTCGCGAAGACCGGCACCAACCGGCAGACCGACCTCGTCAAGCTGGTCGCGGCTTACGCGAGTCCCTTAAAAAACGATTCCTGATCAATCGGTCGTCGTTGCCGCCGCGCAGTGCCCCGAAACCATCGGTCACGCGCGTGGCGGCTTTGCGCCATCAACCGGACGGTTGACGCGTGCGCTCGTATTTTCCCGCAAGGAGTACCTGCGAAATGCAGATCACGTGGAGTTTCGGTCGTGCTTGCGGAAGCAGAAATTTTCTCCGACCTGATCGGAACGATCTATGACACGACGCTCGACCGGAACCTGTGGCCCGAGGCGTTGCGAAAACTGGCAGAATTCGTCGGAGGCCCGGCGGCGACGATCTTTTCCAAGAATCCGTCCTCTCGGAACGGAAGCGCCTATTTTGATTTCGGTGTCGACCCACACTTTCGGCAACTCTATTTCGACAAGTACGTAAAGCTCGATCCGGCGACGACGGGCCATTGCTTCGCCGAGATCGGACATCCGATCGCCACGGCAGATCTGTTGCCTTACGCCGAATTCCTCGAAACGCGGTTTTACAAGGAGTGGGCAGCGCCCCAGGGGCTGGTGGATTTCGTATCGGCGGTGCTCGACAAATCGGCAAACAATGCGGCACTGTTCGGGGTGTTTCGCCACGAACGCAACGGCGTTGTGGATGACGAAACGCGCCGCCGTATGCGCCTCATCGTTCCGCATATTCGGCGGGCGGTGCTGATCGGCAATGTCCTGGATATCGATACCACGAAGGCCGCAGCATTGGCGGACACGTTGAATGGACTCGCTGCCGGCGTCTTTCTCGTCGACGAAAATGCCCGCGTTGAGTTTGCCAATATGTCGGGCCGGGCCATGCTCGGCGAAGGGAAGATCCTTCGCCAGAAGGACGGGGTCCTGACCGCGGTCGATCCGAAGAGAGCCGCGACACTGTCCGATGTCATCGTCGCGGCCCGCGGTGGAGATGCGGCGGTCGGGACGAGCGGAATCGCGGTGCCGCTCTCGTCGCCGCCGGCGGAACAGTGGTTGGCCCATGTGCTGCCGCTCACATCGGGGACGAGACAGCATGCCGGGATATCCTATTCCGCGGTCGCGGCGGTATTCGTTCACAAGGCTTCGCTAGAAACGCCGTCGTCGATGGAAACCATGTCGAAGCTCTACAGGCTGACGCCGAGCGAACTGCGGGTGCTCGTGGCGGTGAGCGAGTTCGGCGGAGTCGCTGCGGTCGCCAGTGTGGTGGGTACCTCCGAGGCCACTGTCAAAACGCACCTGCAGCATCTGTTTGCCAAGACCGGGACCAGCCGGCAAATCGATCTCGTCAAGCTGGTCGCGGCGCACGCAAGCCCGCTGCGGCAAGCTACCTGAGCAACGATCGGGCAGTGCAGTTGTACAACGGAGCAGGCAATCGCGTCGCAGTGTCGGCATTCGGCCCCCTCTCAACCGGGGGGTTGACGCGCGCAACCGGAATCTCGACCAAGAATATGTTCATTGATCAAGTCGCAGGTGCAGCTTCGCGACGTCTAGCGACAGGTGCGGCTGCGATTAGGGCTGCCCGCTGCGACTCACAATTGAGCCGGAGGAGAAACACATCATGAGAAATGTCATCGTGGCGATGTTGCTGCTGAGTTTCACGTCGGCCATGGCCGGCACTTCCGCCGGCTTCGGAATGGGCGGTCAATTCACGCGTTTTGATCCTGTCGTCAGCCAATACAATCAGTCGGGTGAGCTGTTCCGGATCGAAGGCCACTGCCAGTCGGCCTGCACGTTGTTTCTCGGTATTCGAAACGTGTGCGTTGCCCGGAACGCCACACTGCTGTTTCATGCCGGCCACGACCGTAACAAGAACATCAGGGCGTCCTCGACCGCTCACTTGCTGAGTGCTTACAACGCCAGCCTCCGCGACTACCTCACGTCGAATCATTATATGGACACGCTGGCGTTTCACTCGATATCCGGCCGCGACATGATCCAGAGGTTCGGGTATCGGGAATGTCCCGGGAAGTGAGCGGCTGCGCCGCGGCCAAACCCGGACGCCGCCACTACCGGTAACCAAGCTATCGACGTCGGCCTGCCGGCCAGATCCGCAGTCGCGGCGGTCTTCGTCGGTGCGGCCTCGCTTCGGGGCCGTCAATCCGAGAGCCATCGGCGAACCTTCACAGGCTGCCACCGAACGCACGGCATATGGTCACCATCCAGGAATTCGATGACCGTTGCCCTGGCGCAACTGTGCTGGATCATTTGCCCCGCCCAACCATTATTCGCCGCACCCTCAACCGGCCGGTTGACGCGAATACTCCGGCTTTCCCCGAGAGTGCATCCGGACGTGAATCGTATCGGATGGAGACTTGCCTTGAAAGTTCTGGATCTCGTTGGCGTCGGCGAAAGATCGCGCGAGCGCGCAAACACCGGCGCGGTCGGCCCGAAGGCGAACTTGCGACGCCATGCGATCATGCTGGGCCTGCTCTCGTCTTGTGCGGTGGTGGGACAGGCCAAGGCCGCGTGTACGCCGAACGCCCCGGTCAGCAACACGACGGTCACTTGCAGTGGCACGACCACCGACCAGAATCCATTCAACGGCTACGGCACGGCCGCGGACACCGGCAATACCTACAATATTCTTTCCGGCGCGTCATTGACCGGGACGGCTAACGGCCTGGTCTTTGATCGAGGTACCGTTAACAACGTAGGCTCAATCGCGACCGGCGGCTCTTCCGGTATCGTTGGTTCTACCGACGCCGTCGTCAACAATTCCGGGACGGTCTCGACGACCGGTGCCAACGGCAATGGCATCATAAGTCCTTCGCTCCACGTACTCAATTCCGGAACGATCTCGGCGAACGGCGCCAGCGGTCGTGCCTTGGACGGTGGCGGAGGCGGTGTCGACGACATCACGAATTCGGGCGTGATCACGGCCAACGGAACCAATGGCATCGGTATCTCGGGCGGCACCAGCAGCATGGTTGTCAACAATTCCGGGAATATTCTGGCAACCGGCACAAACGGCGTCGCCGTCAAGTCCAACGATATAGCCGTCACCAATTCCGGTCTCATCAACGGGAGTAGCCTGGGAGTCCAGGGTAACAACTCCATCAGTGTGACGAACAGCCTCAGCGGTACCATCACGGCGGCAGCGGCGGGCACCGCCATCAAGTCCAACGGCTTGGCGCAGGTAGACAATACCGGCGACATTTTCGCCGGCGTGAACGCCATCCAGGCGGCG
>JAIEPP010000197.1 GCA_019748335.1 Xanthobacteraceae bacterium | reverse complement strand
GGCCCAGATCGGGCTCGCGGGCAGCCTGACGATCGGTGACAATGTGGCGCTTGGCGCCAAGGTGGGCATCAACAATCACCTCAAGATCGGCGACGGCGCCCAGGTGACGGCGATGAGCGCGGTCAAGGATGACATCCCGCCGAACGGCCGCTGGGGCGGTCATTTTGCCAAACCGACCAAACAGTGGTTTAGGGAGATCATTGCGGTGGAGCGGCTGGTGCGCGATGGCAGCGCCGAAACAAAAGGCGAGGGACGGGAGTGATGGAGGAGGCACCGGTCAGGTTTGAGCTCGTGGACATCAACGAGATCCTCAAGACGCTCCCACACCGCTATCCGATGCTGTTGATCGACCGGGTCAAGAACATCCGGACCGACTACAGCGGTATCGGCATCAAGAACGTCACCTTCAACGAGCCGCCGTTTCTCGGGCATTTCCCGGACCGCCCGGTCTATCCCGGCGTGATGATGATCGAAGCCATGGCGCAGACTGCGGGCGTGATCGGCATCAAGTCGGTTGAGGGCACTGAGAAGCCGCGCGCGGTTTATTTCCTCACCATCGACAAGTGCAAGTTCCGCAAACCGGTGATGCCGGGCGACACCATCGAGTACCACATGCGCTCGATCGGCCGCCGCAAAGCGATGTGGTGGTTTCACGGTGACGCCAAGGTGGACGGCACCGTGGTCGCCGAGGCCGATGTCGGCGCGATGCTGACCGACTGATCGATCGGGCTATCCGCGGTCGGCGCGCCGCAAAATCAACAAAACGGCAAGAATAAATAAAGCTCGGCGTGAAGCGCCGCGCGATGATCGCGCGCATGGTCAGTCGGCCTCGGCCAACGCCCGCATGGCGTCGGCCAAGGCGATCCGCCCGCGAAATCGCGCGCCGGTCTCGAAGCTGCGCCAGCAAAGATACGCTTCAAAACGCCAGAGACGACGCCTTTAAATGGAGATTGCCGTGAACAGGCTTCCATTCATCCTTGCGTGCCTGGTTGGTCTTCTGCTGTCGCCGCAGGGGCGAGCGGCGGATTTGGGCAGCCTGGTATCGTCGCTGAAAGCTGGCGGCCATGTCATCGTCATCAGGCACGTCGCGACCGATGACAGCCAGAAGGATGTCTATCCCTTCAAATTCGACGACATGAACGCTCAGCGACAGCTAAGCGATGCGGGTCGCGAAATGGCCCGTCAGCTCGCGGTGGCGCTCAAGCGATTAAGCGTGCCGATCGGGGAAGTCCACACCAGCAGGTTAAATCGAGCCGTTGAGACCGGTAAGCTGCTGGCGGGCAAGGATGTCTCCCCGGTCGACGAACTGACGGACAGCGGCGCGGGCAGCGCGTCGGCCATGGCCAATCCCGAGGGCCGGAATGCAAAGCTCGGGCGGTTTCTGCGCGATCTCGTCGACACCAGCCCGAAGGCCGGGCTGAACACGTTCGTCATCACGCACAAGACGAATATTGCCGACGCCTTCGGAAAAGACTTCGGTGACGTCCGGGAAGGCGAAGCGCTGGTTTTCAAACCGGGCGTTTCAGGCCCCGCGGTCCTGGTGACACGGGTGCAGGCCGGTGAGTGGATCGCGCAGGCTGGCGGGTAGGGCCAGCCGCGATCAGGCGTGGGGCCGTCGGCCGCCGCTGCGTTGCGCCTGGCAGGCATAGCGGCCACCTGGCCCCGATTCCCGGATGTTCCGATGGAAGAACTGGCCCATCGACGGTGCTGTCATGAAGGCCTCGAACGTCGCGGCTGGAAGTTCGCAATATCTGGTGTAGTTGCCTTTGACGCCAACGATCATGGCGCGCTGCGCCGGATCGTAGCAGACCCGCTGGACGACGGTGCTGCGATTGATGTCGCGGCATTCGAACGTGCCGAGATCGACCGTCCCGCTATCCCTCACGTCGAGTGTCTCCGTGCCAACCGGCGCGGTTAGCAGAAACAGGATGAAGCTGGTTGCTGTCCGGACCATGATGCTTTGCGAATATACAGACGGGATTTGCTCCCATGCTACTCCGGACAAATCTGATTTTGTTCTCAAAGAACGAACAGGGGGCGTGTTTTCCGGCTCTCATGCCGGCTTAACATTCTCTTACCCTGGCTTGACCGCCGCGATTCTGACGGCCGTCTTCGCCGCAACACGGCGTAACCATACGTCACTGGACAGCGCCGGAATGTCGCGGTAACCACCGGAAAACCCGACATAATATCGCCCAGGCGATATCAGCAGGCACTGGACCCGTTTGATGACGACGATCGACCCCACCGCGCGGATTGAAGATGGCGCTGTGATCGGCGAGGGGACGTCCGTCGGTCCCTACTGCATCATCGGGCCCAACGTCGTCATCGGCGCAAACTGCAAGCTGGTCGCGCATGTTCACATCACGGCGCAGACCAAGATCGGTGACGGCTGTACGATCTTTCCGTTCGTCTCGCTCGGCACCCCGCCGCAAAGCCTGAGTTATCGCGGCGAACTGACCAGGCTCGAGATCGGCGCCGGTTGCACCTTGCGCGAATCCGTCACCATGAATGCCGGCACGGTGGCCGGCGGGGGCGTAACCCGCGTCGGCGAGCGCGGCTACTTCATGAACTGCAGCCATGTCGGGCACGATTGCCAGGTTGGCAATGACGTGATCTTTGCAACTTCGGCGACTCTCGGCGGCCACTGCGAGATCGGCGATTTCGTTTTCATCGGCGGCTTGTCTGCGGTGCACCAGTTCACGCGGATCGGACCGCAGGTGATGGTCGGCGGCGTCTGCGGCGTGCGCGGCGACGTCATTCCGTTCGGCCTCGTCAACGGTCAGTATGCGAGCCTCGAAGGCCTCAACGTCATCGGCATGAAACGTCGCAAGTTCACCAAGGAACGGCTCGCCAAGGTCCGGTCGTTTTATAAAAAGCTGTTTCATGGCCCGGGTATTTTTGCCGAGCGGCTGACCTCGGTGCAGCCGCTCGCGGCGGAGGATCCCGCGATCGCGGAAATCCTCGCCTTCATCGGCGACGGCAAGCACCGAGCGCTGTGTCTTCCGGCTGACGACGGCAACAAGCACTGATGACGGGATCGCCGCAGCCATGACGTCAGCGGCCTCTGAAATTTCCTCGCCGGTCGGCGTCATCGCGGGTGGCGGCGCCATGCCGTTCGCGGTAGCGGAGTCGCTTCAGAAGCGTAACATCGCGCCCGTCCTGTTCGCCTTGCGCGGCGCCTGCGATCCCGCCGGCGTTGCGCGTTTTCGTCATCACTGGATTTCGGTCGGACAGCTCGGCCGCGCCTTCAAACTGTTTCGCAGCGAAGGCTGCCGCGACCTGATCTTCATCGGCTCGCTGCAGCGGCCGGCGCTGTCGGAGATCAGGCTGGACTGGGGCACGGTCCGCCGGATCGGCCATATCATGACGGCGTTTCGCGGCGGCGACGATCATCTGCTGTCGGGGATCGGCCGCCTGCTCGAACAAGACGGCTTTCGCATGGTCGGGATCGGGGACGTTGCGCCGGACATGCTGATGCCGGAAGGGTGCATTGCCAGCGCCATGCCTGATCCTGCCGCCACCGCCGACATTGCGAGAGGGCGGGAGGTGCTGCGCGCGCTCGGCCCCTTCGACATCGGCCAGGCGGTGGTCGTGATCGACGGTCATGTGGTGGCGGTCGAGGACATCGAGGGCACGGATGGCTTGCTGGCCCGCGTGGCGCGCCTGCGCGGTGACGGCCGCATTCGTGCCAAGGCCGGCCGCGGCGTGCTGGTGAAGGCGCCGAAGAGCAGCCAGGATTTGCGCTTTGATCTACCGACGGTGGGTGCGAAAACCATCGAGGGCGTGGCCGGGGCCGGTTTGGCGGGTATCGCCGTCATTGCCGGCCATACCATCGCGGCGGACTCGCAGGCGATGATCGAGGCCGCCGACAAAGCCGGTGTTTTCATTCAGGGTCTGCCCGCGTGATGCCGGTACGCGAGACCGCCGAGCGGAAGGTATTTCTGATCGCGACGGAGGAATCCGGCGATCGTCTCGGCGCCAGCCTGATGAAAATCCTGCGCCAGCGCCTCGGCGGCGCGGTGCGGTTCGAGGGCGTCGGCGGCCGCGCGATGGCGCGCGAAGGTCTCGACTCGCTGTTTCCGATCGAAGAGCTCTCGATCATCGGGCTCGCCGCCGTCGTCAGGCAGCTGCCGAAGATCCTGCGGCTGATCCGCCAGACGGCCGAAGCCGTGACCGAATCCGGTCCGGACATCCTCGTCATCATCGATAGTCCGGACTTCACCCATCGCGTGGCCAAGCGGGTGCGCGCCCGCGACGCCAGGATTCCGATCGTCGATTATGTCTCGCCCTCGGTCTGGGCGTGGCGTCCGGGCCGGGCGCGGGCGATGCGGACCTATGTCGACCATGTGCTGGCGCTGCTGCCGTTCGAGCCGGAGGCCTATCGCAGGCTGCACGGACCGCCTTGCAGCTATGTCGGCCACCCCCTGACCGAACAACTGGGCGCGCTGCGGCCGGGACCCGAGGAGGCCAGGCGGCGGGATGCGCCGCCGCCGGTGCTGCTGGTGCTGCCGGGCAGCCGCCGCAGCGAGATCCGCCACCATATGGCTGTTTTCGGCGAGGCGCTGGGGCGGCTGGCCGGGCAGGGCACCGCATTCGAACTGGTGCTGCCGACCATGCCGCATCTACAGGAGGCCGTCGCCGACGGGTTGAAAAGCTGGCCGGTACAGCCACGCGTCGTGATCGGTGAGGCCGAGAAGCGGGCGGCGTTCCGGATCGCACATGCGGCGCTGGCGAAGTCCGGCACCGTGACGCTGGAACTGGCGCTGGCGGGAGTGCCGATGGTGACGGCCTACCGCACCGGTTCGGCGGAGGCCTGGATCCTGCGGCGCGCGATCAAGGTGAATTCGGTGATCCTCGCCAACCTCGTGATCGGCGAGAATGTCGTGCCCGAATTCCTGCAGGAGGACTGCACCCCGGAAAAACTATCCGAGGCGCTGCGCGAGCTGCTCGGCCCGTCCGACCTGCGGCGCAAGCAACTCGCGGCATTTGCGAGGATCGACCAGATCATGGCGACCGGCAACGCGCCGCCCAGCGTGCGGGCGGCCGACATCGTGCTGGCGACGATGCGCAAGGCGAGGCGGGCGGATTAGCGCGGCTCTTTTGGCTTTGCAAAGCAGAAAGCCGGATGCTGTAAACGCATCCGGCTTTCCAGCAAGTCTTACGCGCGACGGCGGTTACTTCCGCTTGGCGAGATCGACGTAATCGCGGCGAGCGACGCCGGTGTAGAGCTGGCGCGGACGACCGATCTTCTGCTGCGGATCCTCGATCATCTCGCTCCACTGGCTGATCCAGCCGACGGTGCGGGCGACCGCGAACAGCACGGTGAACATCGAGGTCGGGAAGCCCATCGCCTTCAGCGTGATGCCCGAATAGAA
>JAIEPP010000290.1 GCA_019748335.1 Xanthobacteraceae bacterium | reverse complement strand
TACAAGTACGAAGGCGGGCTGTTTCCGGTCAACGCCAAGCGCGAAACCATCTGGGGCGTGCCCTGCTACAAGGATTTCGTCAGCCTGCCGGAAAAGCCCGATCACGTACTGGTGCTGGTGCCGGCGCGCTTCGCGGTGCAGGTGATCCGAGACGCCGCCGCGGCCGGCGCCCGTTCCGCCACCATCGTCACCTCGGGCTTCAGCGAGTTGCAGGACGAGGAAAGCCAGCGGCTGGCGGTCGAGCTGAAGGACGCGGTGCGCGAAACCGGTTTGGCCGTCACCGGCCCGAACTGCCTCGGCAATCTCAGCGCTGGCGAAAAACTGTTCACCAATATCGACGACCGCATCGTCACCATGGAAGCCGGTCCCGTCGCGATTGCCGGCCAGTCCGGCGCCATCGTGATGGCGATCCGCCAGGCGCTGGAAGATCGCGGCGTCGGCGTCGGCTACATGGTCACCACGGGCAACGAGACCGGACTGGAGACGCCGGACCTGATCGCGTACTTCGCGGCCGATCCCTCGATCCGCGTCATCGTCGTCTATCTCGAAGGTGTGCGAAACACGAAAGTGTTCCGCGATGCCTGCAAGGCCGCGCGCAAGGCGGGAAAACCCGTGATCGCGCTCAAGCTCGGCGCCTCCGAGGGTGGCCGCGCCGCGGCGATGGCGCATACCGGCGCACTCGCCGGCTCGATCGAAACCTTTGACGCGATCTCGACCCGCGAGGGCGTGATCCGCGTGCGCGGGCTCGACGAGCTGATCGAGACCACCGAATGCTTCGTCCACGCCGAGCCGCCGAAGAACAACCGCCTTGCCGCCGTATCGCTGTCCGGCGGCAAGCGCGGCCTGTTGATCGACGCGTTCTATTCGGCCGGCATGAATTTCGCGCCGCTCAGCGCCAGCGCAACCGGGCAACTGGCAAAAATGCTCGGCCCCGGCAGCATCGTCGGCAACCCGCTCGACGCCGGCTTTGCCGCCGTGGTCGATCCCACCGTCTACATGAAGTCGATCCAGATCATGATCGACGATCCCGACACCGACATCGTCATCATCGACGCCGAACTGCCGAAGGCGCCGCATGAATTGCGCGAGCGCAATCTGCGCATCGTCAACGACATGGCCGGCGCCGCCTCCAAGCCGGTGGTCTATATCAGCACGATGTCGATCGGATTCACCGAATTCACCAAGGGCCTGCGCAAATCGCTGCCGAATATCGCGGTGATGCAGGGCCTCGACCGCGCGGTCGGTGCCATCAAGTCGCTGATCGAATATTCGCAGCTGCGCAAGGTGGTGCCCGATATCAAATCGAGCTCGAAAGCTTCCGCGCGGGCGATGCTGGAAAAGATGCTCAAGAACGCCAACGGCGCCGCGGCCCTCGATGAGGTCGCGTCGAAGAAACTGCTCAAGGCCTATGGCATCCCGGTCTCGAAGGAAGAGATCGTGCAGACGCCTGCGGAAGCCGTGAAGATCGCCAGGAAGATCGGCTTCCCGGTGGTGGCCAAAGTTGTCAGCGCCGACATTCTGCACAAGTCGGATATCGGCGGCGTGGTGCTGAACCTCAACAGCGCGGCTGAAGTCAAAAAGGCGTTCAACGACATTACCGCGCGGGTGAAGAAACTGAAGGGCAAACCGAAGCTCGAAGGCATTTTGATCGCGCAGCAGGTCAAGGCCGATCTCGAACTGGTGGTCGGCGCCTCGCTCGATGCCGAGATGGGACCGGTGGTGCTGTTCGGTACCGGCGGCGTCGACATCGAACTGATGAAGGACGTCGCACTCGCCGGCGCGCCGCTCGATGAAGCCGAGGCGAAGCAGTTGATCCACAAGACCAAGGCCGGTGTGAAGATAAAGGGCTATCGCGGCAAGCCGGCGCTGCACGAGGCTTCCGCGGTGAAAGCGCTGGTCGGCCTCTCCAACCTGATGGCGGACGCCGGCACCCGCATCGCCTCGATCGACGTCAATCCGTTCCTGATCAACAGCAAGGTCGGCGTCGCCGTCGACGGCCTGATCGTGCTGAACAACGCCGCGGCGAACAAGGCGGCGGGGCATTAGGGACATGTGGGCAAAGGCGCGCTTCGCGCCGTGCCCACCATCCCTCACCGATCGTAGTGGTCAATGGTGGGCACGCTTCGCTTTGCCCACCCTACGCTTCCGCAAAACCTACAACCCCGCGCCCCACTGCCGCGCGGTCTGCAGGATCCAGTCGCGATACAGCGTCAGCGGCGTGACGCCGGTCAGGCCGCCGCATCCCGCGCTGTTGTTCGGCCCGGTCGACCAGCTGACGACGCCGATAATCACAGGGCCGCCCTGCTGATCCTCGAACACCGGCGCACCGGAATCGCCGGTGCAGGCGCCGAGCCCGTCTCGCGTACCCTGGCTGACGGGATCGACCAGCCTGATCTGCAGCGTCCCCGGCCTGCCGGTCGCGACCAGTCCGGCGACGCGGATAATGCCACCGCTCTTGCCGTCGCCGCGCACGGTGACGCCGATGCCGGCAATGGAAAAGCGGCTGCCGACAACGATGGGAATATTGGGCATACCCAATGCCGCCGGCGTCTTCCCTTTCGCGGGCGCGCCCAGTTGCAGCAGCGCGACATCCGCGGTGGCGCGATGCGCCAACATCGTCTGCATGTTGAAGCCGGGATGAACGGCGACCGTCCTGACGTCCTGCAACGAAGGCTGCTTGTCCGCGCCATATTCGACGATCTTGTAGTCCGCGCCGGGCTGCACGCAGTGCGCCGCCGTCAGCACCAGCTTCGGCGCAATCAGCGACCCCGTGCAGAAATTGCCGCGCGAGCCGACGATGGTGACGACCGAACGGGCGACGCCCTCGGTCGATGGCGTGCCGCCGCCGACGATGGCGTAGGCGGGGACCGAAAGCAGCAGCGCAAGGCCGGCCATGATGCGGGGCAGGATCTTCATCGCCGCAGCAATAGCCGTGATAGCGCATATCGCCAAGCACCGGATCGGGCTGGTTCCTCCGGGCATTCCGTGTTAGCCGCTCAGGAAATATCCGTTCATATGGGCAGGGAAAGATGATCGAGGCAGTGATCTGGGATTTCGGCGGAGTGCTGACCACCTCGCCGTTCGAGGCCTTCACGCGCTACGAGACCGAGCGCGGGCTGCCAGCCGATATCATCCGGCGCACCAACGCCGCCAACCACCTTGAAAACGCCTGGGCCAAGTTCGAGCGCGCCGAGGTCGACATCCACGCTTTCGACGAACTGTTCGCGAAGGAATCACGGGCGCTCGGCGCCGAGGTTCGCGGCAAGGACGTTGTAGCATTGCTGTCGGGCGACCTGCGGCCCGAAATGGTCGAAGCGCTCAAGCGTATCAAGGCGCAGCACAAGACCGGCTGCATCACCAACAATTTGCCCGCGGACGCCATCCGCGGCCGCGGCGGCCGTTCACTTTATGTCGCTGAGGTCATGGTGCTGTTCGACCATGTCATCGAGTCCGCGAAAATCGGGCTGCGCAAGCCCGACCCGCGAATCTACCAGATCATGGTCGAGACCCTGAAGGTGAACCCGAAAAATTGCGTCTATCTCGACGACCTCGGCGTCAACCTGAAGCCGGCGCGCGACATGGGCATGACCACGATCAAGGTGCTCAACGCCGCGCAGGCGATTACCGAGCTGGAAGCCGCGACCGGCCTCACATTGCGCTAGACGGAAAATACCGGAAAACTGCGGGCCCCCATGACTAAACGGCGCTTGTTCTTTGCCGGGAACGCAGGCAAAACACTCTGAAATCGCGTGAATTCGGAGTGAAAATCCTTGGCTGACAATCGGCCTTCGGCCTCGATCGAGGCAGTGGAAAGCGGTCTTGCGGCGCAAGGCTATATTGCGAGCCGCCAGATCGCGACCGCGGTCTATCTGGCGCAGCAGATCGAGAAACCCATTCTCGTCGAAGGCCCCGCGGGTGTCGGCAAGACCGAGCTTGCGAAAGCGATCGCGGCGTGGCGCGGGCTGAAGATGATCCGCCTGCAATGCTACGAAGGGCTCGACGAAGCCAAGGCGCTGTACGAGTGGAAATACGCCAAGCAGCTGCTGTACACGCAGATCCTGAAGGACAAGCTCGGCGAAGTGCTCGGCGGCGCACCGACGCTCGAGGCTGCGCTGGAACAGCTGCATGATTTCGGCGACGTGTTCTTCTCCAAGGAATTCGTCGAACCACGCCCGCTGCTGCAGGCGCTGGAACAGCCGGCCGGCTGCGTGCTGCTGATCGACGAAATCGACAAATCGGACGCCGAGTTCGAATCACTGCTGCTGGAAATCCTCAGCGATTTCCAGGTCACCATTCCGGAGCTTGGAACGGTAGTTGCCGTCAAGGCGCCGACCGTTATCCTGACCTCAAACAGCGAACGCGACCTCGGCGACGCGCTGAAGCGGCGCTGCCTGCATCTGCACATTGGTTTCCCCGAGCAGCGGCTGGAAGAGCGCATTGTCGAAAGCCGCGTGCCCGGCATTTCGCAGACGCTGCGCAAGCAGATGGTCGGTTTCATCCACGAGGTCCGCACGCTCGACCTCAAGAAGCTGCCGTCGGTCAGCGAAACCATCGACTGGGCCCGCGTGCTGGTACTGTTGCAGGCAACCGAGCTGGGCCACGAGATCGTCAAGGATACGCTGAACGTGCTGCTGAAATACGAGGCGGATATCGAGGCCACCATGCCTCAGGTCTCCACCTTCATCGCCAAGTCCTCGCGTCAGAACGTCTTCGGGTAGCTGATAAATGCGAGAGAACCTGCATCGCTTCTTTCGTGCGGCGCGGGGCGCAGGCGTCAAGCTCTCGCCGGCCGAAAGCATCGACGCGATGCGCGCGGTCGCCAAGGTCGGCATCGCCGACCGCGCGATCCTGCGCGATACGTTTCTGCTGACGCTCGCCAAGAGCCAGGATGAGAAAAAGGCGCTCGGCGACTGCTTCGACCTGTTCTTCGATCAGCCGGAGCCACAGGCTCCGCCCGAGGAAGGCGAAACGGACGAGCAGGACACGGAAGACTCCAATCCGGCATCGGACTCGCAGGGCGAAGCCAGTGGCGGCGACCAACAGGCCGAGGGGCTCGGCCAGCTCGCGCAGATGCTGCTGGCGCAGGACCGCAACGAGATTTCGGCCGCGATCGCCAACGCGTCAAACGCCGCCTCGCTGTCCAATATCCGCTACTTCACCCAGCGCGGCATCTTCTCCGGCCGGATCCTCGACCAGATGGGCATCGAGCGTCTCCGCGACGACCTGGATAACTTGCAGGCCACCGATCCGGCGCTGGCGGAACGTCTACAGAATGCCCTGGACGGATTGCGCGGCACCGTTCGCGAAACCGTCGCGCAGGCGCTGATGCTGTACGGCCGCGAGGAAGCCGAGAACCTCCGCAACGAAATCCTGCGCA
>JAIEPP010000083.1 GCA_019748335.1 Xanthobacteraceae bacterium | reverse complement strand
CTCGTGAAAATGGGCACCACCGCGAACCAGAAGAAGCTGTTCTTCAACCTGCGCAAGGCGAAGAGCAAGATCTCGGCGCTGGACGAAGGCGATCTTCGCCCCGACCAGGTCCAGATCATTGCCAAGCGCCTCGGCGTCACGGCCCAGGACGTGATCGACATGAACCGCCGCCTCGGTGGCGACGCGTCGCTCAACGCACCGATCCGCGACGACGGCGAAGCCGGAGAATGGCAGGACTGGCTGGTCGATAACACGCCCAACCAGGAAGCCGTGATGGCCGAACATGAAGAGTTCGATCATCGCCGGCAGGCGCTGAACGGCGCCATCGGAGTTCTCAACCCGCGCGAACGCCGCATCTTCGAGGCGCGGCGCCTGGCGGAAGACCCGATGACCCTGGAAGACCTCGCCGCCGAATTCGGCGTCTCCCGCGAACGCGTGCGGCAGATCGAGGTCCGGGCTTTCGAAAAGGTGCAGTCGGCCGTCAAGGGCACGATTGCCAAGGCGGAAGCCGCCGTGCTGGAAGCCGCGCACTAAGAGCGCGGCCGCCGCGCAACGGCGCGGCTGAGGTAACAAATGACGAAAGCCGGCGGTGACGCCGGCTTTTTGTTTTTGTGGGGGAGAGCTGTTTCAACACCACCACTGTCGTCCCCGCGAACGCGGGGACCCATAGCCACCGGCTTGGGTTTTGCGAGTGGTCTCTCAGCTACTGCGCGTCATCGATGGATCACGCGGTATGGGTCCCCGCGTTCGCGGGGACGACGATAGACCTCAATAATACGCCTGCAGAAATTCGAGCGATGCTGGCGGTCAATCGAATCGCCCTACTCGCCCCACTCCCGCGCCAGCGTCGCCAGCGCGCAGCCTTCGCAATAGCGGGCGTCCTTGAAGTCGATCCAGTTGTGGGCATAGACCCGTTCCAGCGGGATGCCGTAGCGCGCGCGCAGGACCCTGACCAGAATCTTCCACGCCGCGATCTGCGCGTCGGTCGCGCCGCGCGTCACGTCGGGATAGTTGCCGGCGAATTCGACGCCGATGGACGTGTCCTTGTTGACCTGGCGATAGGTCTTGCTGTTGTCGATGTATTTGTTGTCGTTGCGGTCGGCGCCGTCGGTATGAACAGGCACCAGGTGTTCCGCCACCGCCCAGTACACCGTGCCGTCGGTCTCGACCCAGACCATGACGCCGCGCCGGGTCGGATTCCTGTTCTGCGCCTGCGCGCCGCCGCGCGCCGAACCGGCCGGGCCTTCGGTCTGGTGCACGATGATGTTGCGCCACGGATGCGCCTTTGCCGGATCGCCCCAGGGCGCCAGCCAGACCATCTTCAGGCCGGGAATGTCGGGGGTGCCGGACGCACGCGCGATGGCTGCGAGGTCAGGCGTTTGGGCCGAAGCCGGAATCGAGAAGGCGATGGCGCAAAGCGCTATCGCCACGAGACGAAGGTTCATGGTCTGACGTCCAGTTGACGTATTGGCGCGTATCACGCCCGCTGGCGCGCGGCCATATCCGGGACGACGGCGGCCTCGAATCCGGGCACCAGCGGCGGCGCCGGATCATAGGTGGCAAAGCGATTGCGGCCGCCCTTCTTGGCGTCGTACAGCGCGTGGTCGGCCGCCGCGATCAGGCGGTCAGGGAAGGCGCCCATGTCCGCCGTCCATTGCGCGACGCCGATCGAGACCGAGATCGGAATATCCTGGGCCGTGCACTGTTCGGCATCGGCGCGGCAGACTTCCAGCACGCGGCGGGCGATCATGGCGCCCTCGTGCAACGTCGCGGACGGCAGCACGATACAGAACTCGTCGCCGCCGGAGCGCGCCAGCATGTCGCCGGGCCGCAGACGGGTTTGCGTCATCAAGGTGAAATGCTGCAGGCAGGCGTCGCCGGCGGCGTGGCCATGGGTGTCATTGATGCCCTTGAAGCCGTCGAGATCGATCACCAGCAGCGCGAACGGCTGGCCAGAGCGCTGCGATCGCGCGCATTCTTCCGTGAGGCGCTGCACCAGGTGGCGGCGGTTGCCGACGCCGGTGAGGTCGTCGAGCAGTGCCAGATCCGCGACCTCGTTGCGCAGGTGGTCGATCGCCATCAGCAGGAAGCCGAAATTCAGCGCCATCGACAGGAACACCAGCACCAGCACCAGCACCGACTGCACCGGGCTGAACTGGGCATAGGCGAAACCGCCGGCGAAGCCGGTCACGCCGGAAAACAGCCGGACGCTGAAAATGGCGATGATGAACACAGCGACGATGCCGGCGAGCCGGGCTCCCGGATTGACGCGCCCCTCCTGCGGGGTCAGCAGCAGTTTCAGGTTCAGCGCCAGCGGGATCGCCTCCGCGATCGAAAACACGGTGAGCCGTCCCGGTACGCTGTCATAGGCGAATGTGAAGAACGAAAGGCCGGCGAAGCCGAGCCCGGTCACCAGCAAGGTGAAGCGCCAGCTCAACGGCCGGTGAAAGAATTGGCGGATGCCCATCGCTGCGAGGCAGATCGCGAGAATCAGCGCGGTGCCGGCGAACACCAGCGGCAGCATCTGGTCCGTCAGCACGACCCGCAACATCGCGAGCGAAGCGCCGGCCGCCGCCGTGAATGCCGAGCCGGTCCAGAATCGGGCGGGCGCGAACGCCGGATAGCTGCGCATCACGTAGGCCCAGATCAGGCCCAGCGCGAGAAAGTTGGCGACGAACACCGTCCAAAGCGTCGGAACGCTCAGCATCGTGAACCCAAGACGTACACCGTTCCGTCTCCCCTGTTGTCCAAACCGCCCGCGAAGCCTGCGCTCCCGGGCGTTCCCCCGTGACAATCCCCGTTGTCTTGCCAACAAGGTGCATCTGCGTCGCTTAACGGACCCTCACCGTGTCAGGCGAAACCAAACCGTGGTTTTAAATTGATGAAGACGGCGCGCGTTTGCCCGCCGTTAAGCATGACGCGCGCGGCGCGGACGGCGTGAAGGGGCGGCGGTTTCGCGAAAAAATCGCGTCAAAACCCATAACAGCTGTGGATAACGTGATGACATCGCCATGACAGCACGCGGCAGCGGCCTGCGAATCTGTTGGGATTGTGATCGAGGATGTTGTGAGGCTGGCCCTCCGCCAAGCATGCCTCGGAGTCGCGTTTCAATCCATTAAAACCTTGAGAGGATACTATGGCTAAGAAAGCGAAGAAGGCGAAAAAGGCGAAGGCGAAGAAGGCCAAGAAGTCGAAGAAGAAGTGAATTTTTGCCCGGGTGGTGCGCTCAGTTCCGCCCGGGCATCCACTCTCTGAATATGAAGTTACGAAAGATGGCGGGCCTCGGGTCCGCCTTTCTATTTTGGGGATGCGCTCGCTCCCCCACCCCGCGTAAGCCCTACCGCTCCGCGAAGGCCAGTTTCGCCCCGAGCGCGGCGAAGCCGGCGGCGAAACTTCGGCGCAGCCAGGCCATCACCTTCGGCCGCGAGATGACGCGGTCGCGTACGGAGGCCGCGAACAGGCCGTAGACCACGAACACCGCCAACGTCATCGCCATGAAGGCGCCGCTCAGTTCCAGCATCCGCGCCAAGGGATGGCCCTCGTCGGCCGCGATGAACTGCGGCAGGAAGGCGAGGAAGAAGATCGACAGCTTTGGATTGAGGATGTTGATCAGGAATCCGGTCGCGACCACGCGCCGGCTCGAGCGCGCCGGCGACCGGCTGGTATCGATCGAAAGCGCGCCGGTCTCGCGCAGCGCCTGCCAGGACATGTACAGCAGGTAGGCCACGCCGCAATATTTCAGCGCCGCGAACGCCAGCGCGCTGGTGTGCAGCACCGCGGCCAGGCCCAGCATCGCCGCCAGCATATGCGGCACGATCCCGAGCGTGCAGCCGAAGGCGGCGGCAATGCTCGGCCGCGACCCCTGTGTGAGAGCCACCGCCAGCGTGTAGAGCACGCCGGTGCCGGGCGAAGCCACCACGATCAGCGAGGTCAGCAGGAAGGACAACGTCATTGAGGTCGATTACCACGGCGGCATCCGCCGCGGTAGATCTTGACACGACGCGGCCCGGCCGGCGGCCGGCGGCGGCGCGATCAGCACGGCAGACGCCGTCTGCCGTGCTCGTCGAGGCTCCAGTCATAGGCCATCCGTTCCGCCTCGCGGATCACGTCGAGCGGCGCCCATGGCTTGGCCCAGAATTGTGCGCCGTCAGGCAATTGCTGCGGCAGCGGCCGGCCCGACGTCACGATCAGCCCGATGTCCGGATTGTACTTGTGGGCGATGTGCGCGAGCTCGACACCGTTCATGTTGCCGGCGAGTTGGACGTCGGTCATCAACAGCACCACATGGTCGCCGGCGTTTTCCAGCACCAGTTCGGCAGCCTCCGCGCTTTCGCACTCGATGACGTCGACGTCGCTTTCCTCCAGCAGCAGGCAGATCATTTCCCGCTGCATCGGGTCGTCCTCGACGATCAGTGCGGTCGCGCGGAAGGGATTTGACTGTCCCATTTGGTCGCCTCCGTTTTTGATTTCGCCCCAGCAGTAGGGGTTAAGCGCCGAAACCGCTTTATGGTTCGGTTCCAATTTGCCAGGGTCGGGAACCCGCCAGCGTCCGCGAGTTCCTCTCACCGTTTCCCTGACCTCCATGGAGTCCAAATGACCGCGATATCCGGAAGCGCCGCCGCCGTCACCGGCGCCGCCAGCGGCATCGGCCGCGCCCTCGCACTGGAATTGGCCAGGCGCGGCTGCGATCTGGCGCTGGCCGACCGCGACGAGGCAGGCTTGCAAACACTCGCCGCCGAGATCGGCAAGAATCCCGGCTGCAAGGTCAGCGTGCACCGCCTCGATGTCGGTGAGCCCGGCCAGATCCAGGAATTTGCGGCGGCCGCCATCGCCGCGCACCCCTCGCTCAACATCCTCGTCAACAATGCCGGCGTTGCGCTGATGGGAAATTTCAACGAGGTCGACCAGACGCAGATGGAGTGGCTGTTCAACATCAACTTCTGGGGCGTGGTGCACGGCACCCGCGCGTTCCTGCCGCATCTCGGCGCGCAGCGCTCAGCGCATATCGTCAATCTGTCGTCGATCTTCGGCATCATCGCGCCGCCCGGCCAGACCGCCTATTGCGCGGCCAAGTTCGCGGTGCGCGGTTTTTCCGAAAGCCTGCGCCATGAACTGGCGATGGCCGACAGCCCGGTGAAATTGTCGGTGGTGCATCCCGGCGGTGTGGCGACCAATATCGTGCGCAACATGCGCACCGGCAGCGGCGTCTCCGACAATGCGCGCCGCGCCGAATCGATCGACCGTTTCGACGCAATGGCCAGGACGACGCCGGCTGCCGCCGCGCTGCGCATCATCGAGGGCATCGAGAAGAACCAGCCCCGCATCCTGATCGGCGGCGACGCCTGGTTCATGGACTTGCTGCAACGGTTTCGAC
>JAIEPP010000082.1 GCA_019748335.1 Xanthobacteraceae bacterium | reverse complement strand
CAGGTCAACCGGTCTCCCGCCTGCCACCGCGCCGCCAATCCTAGCAGAGTCGGCAATCTTCAAGTTACAAGGTCGAAGCCGAAGGCTTCGGGTGAGGGGGTACAGGTCTATCCACTCACATTGAATTCGCGGAGAGTGCCCCTCACCCCACCCCTCTCCCCGCAAGAGCGGGGCGAGGGAGTCAAACCACCTTGAACTTGCTGTACGCCTCTTTGGTCGCGATGATCACGTGCTCGGCGCAGCCGTTGGTGCGATGCGGGTCGCAGCGTTGCTCGTAATCCGCCGATGTCATCATGTCGATGAACGCAGAGACCGTCGGATAATACACCAGCGCCAGATAGTCCCACTGGTTGCCGGCCTGTTGTCCCAGCGCCACCGCCTTGGCGTCGCCGGTCCACAGCAGCGTGCCGCCGCGGGCCTTGATCATCGGCACCGTCAGCGCGCTGTAGCGCAAGTAGGCGTCCCACCCCGAGCCATCGCCGTCGAGCGAGCGTTCGCGAAACCGCATCAGGTTCACCATCACCACCGGCATCTCACGGTCCAGTTCCGCAAGACCCCTGACATTCAACAGATCCACGCCCATCATTTGCTCCCGAGCACCCGGCAAAAGCCGGCTTCAACAAAATCTCGCACATTGTAGCATTGCAGCCGCGGGACTTGTCGCGCGATATGATTTTGGCGCAACTTGGCCCTGATATCATGACCCAGCCCGCACCTTCAGCGCCTTCCCTCGATCCAGTCCGCTGGCTCAACAACCAGCCGTATATTCTGCTGACCCTGACCTCGCTGTTCTGGGCCGGCAATATCGTGCTGGCACGCTATGTCGCCGGCCACGTCCCGCCGCTGACGCTGTCCTGCCTGCGCTGGTACGGCACGTTCCTGATCCTGCTGCCGTTCGCCTGGCCGCACCTGAAGCAGGACTGGCCGGTGCTGCGCGCTCACCTGCCGATGCTGTTGCTGCTGTCGGTGCTCGGTTTTGCCTATAACAACGCGATCTCGTTCTGGGCCATGCAATATACCGAGGCACTGAACGCGCTCTTGATCCAGTCGGCCGGACCGCTGTTCGTGGCGCTGTGGACGCTGGCGCTGTTCGGGATGCGGCTGACCGGCGCGCAATTCGCGGGTATCGCGATCTCGCTGGTCGGGGTTCTCACGATCATTCTCCGTGGCGACTGGAGCGCGCTGGCCGGCATCCGCTTCAACCGCGGCGACCTGATGTTCGGCAGTTCGCTGGTCGCGTTCGGACTGTATTCGGCGCTGATGCTGCGCCGGCCGGTGACGCATCCGCTGTCGCTGATCTGCTTCACCACCTGCTGTGGCGCCTCGATGCTGGTGCCGTTCTCGATCTGGGAGTTTTCGACCGGCGTCACGCTGAAACTCGATGCGATCTCGCTGGCGACGCTGGGCTACGTCATCGTTTTCCCGTCGACGCTGGCCTATACGTTCTTCAATCGCGGGCTGGCGCTGATTGGACCCAATCGCGCTGCACCGTTCTTCCACCTGGTGCCGGTGTTCGGCTCGGCGATGGCGATCCTGCTGCTCGGCGAGCAGTTGCGGCTATTTCATTTGACCGGCTACGCGCTGGTGCTGGCCGGCGTCGTGATCGCCTCCAGGCGGAGCTCCGCGAAGCCGTAGCTTTCGCGCGGCTATCGGGCTAGTTTGCAGGCCAGCTTGCAAGCCAATCCATCAAGAAATCCATTTGAGGAAACGAACGTATGAACGCATTGTCGAACTCGTGCCGGCTCGCCACGGCCATTGCCCTGACGCTGGGATTGACCGCAGCCGCGTCCGCGCAGGCGCCCTACCCCAACCACAACATCACGCTGGTGCTGCCGTTCGCCGCCGGCAGCGGCACCGACACCACCACCCGCCTGATCGGCAAAGAACTCGGCGTGGCGCTCGGCGTCTCCACCGTGATCGACAACAAGGCCGGCGCCAACGGCTCGATCGCGGCGAGCTACGTCGCCCGCTCGGCGCCGGACGGTTACACGCTGTTCGTCACCACCAACACCACGCATTCGGCCAATCCGTATCTGCTCAAGACCATGAGCTACGACCCGGTCAAGGATTTCACGCCGATCGCGCGGACCGGAGACCTGCCCTTCATGCTGGTGGTCAATCCGGAAATTCCGGCGAACTCGGTCGCCGAACTGATCGCCCTCGCAAAGAAGGAGCCGGGCAAGTACTCCTACGCCAGCGGCAGTTCGTCGGCGATCGTTTCCGGCGCGACCTTCGCCCGTCTCGCCGGCATCGATCTGCTGCACGTTCCCTACAAGAGCTCGCCGCCGGCTTTGACCGACGTGATCGCGGGCCGCGTCTCCATGATGTTCGTCGACGTCCCGACCGGCCTGCCGCATGTCAACGGCAAGGTGCTGAAGGCGCTCGCCGTCACCACCAAGAAGCGCTCGGCGCTGCTGCCGGATCTTCCGACCATGGACGATACGGTGAAGGGTTTCGATATCACCTCATGGCAGGGCTATCTCGGGCCCGCCAACATGCCCAAGGACATCGTCGTCAGACTGAATGCGGAAATCCGCAAGATCGTCGAGCGGCCGGATATCAAGAGCCAGCTCGCCGAACGCGGCATGGAAGCGTTTTCCGGCACGCCCGAGGAGTTCGACTCATTCCTGAAGGAACAGCTGGTGCTGTGGGAGAAGCTGATTACGGCCGCGGGGATTGAGAAGCAGTAACGTTCACATCAGCCCCAATCCCTCATGGTGAGGAGCGCGTCTTCGCGCGTCTCGAACCATGAGAGCCCGCCTGCTGCCATCCTTCGAGACGCCGCTGCGCGGCTCCTCAGGATGAGGTCGAAAGTACCAAAGACGTGGATGCCCGGGACAAGCCCGGGCATGACGACTTTGATTGCTGTGCGTAGAACTAACGCCACGGCGTACTGAATGCCCCGCTTTCGCGGGGTATGACAGCTCAGGCCGCGCGGACCTTGGCCAAAAACTCGTCGACCGCGCTGCGCAGCATGCCGGACTGGTTGTCCAGTTCGCGGGCATTGGTCAGCACTTCGGATGCCGCCTTGCCGGTCGCCGCAGCCGCGGTGGTGACACCGCCGATATTGGCGTTGATCTCGCTCGATCCGGCCGCAACCGACTGGATGTTGCGCGCGATCTCGCGGGTCGCATCGCCCTGCTGGTCGATCGCGGTCGAAATACTCACCGTGATCTCGCTCATCTGCGCGATGGTTTCGGTAATGCCGCCGATCGAGGTAACGGCTTCGCTGGTGGAAGCCTGCATTGCCGCAACCTGCGCCGAGATTTCCTCGGTTGCCTTCGCGGTCTGGTTGGCCAGCGCCTTCACTTCGGAGGCGACGACCGCGAAGCCACGGCCGGATTCGCCGGCACGCGCCGCTTCGATGGTGGCGTTGAGCGCCAGCAGGTTGGTCTGCGCGGCAATCGAGTGGATCAGCTTGACGACTTCGCCGATCTTCTCGGCGCCGGTCGACAACGCCCCGACGGTGGCGTTGGTGCGTTCGGCATCGCCGACCGCCTTGCTGGCGATTTCGCTGGAGCGCGCCACCTGACGGGAAATCTCGCCGACCGAGCTGGAGAGCTCTTCCGCGGCGGCGGCAACCGTGCCGACATTGTTCGACGAACTCTCGGACGCGGCGCTGACGGTCGCAGCGCGGGCGCTGGCGTCGCTCGCGGTCGCCGTCATCGACTGCGCCGTGGTCTGCATGCCGGCAGCGGCGGTCGACACCGAACGGACGATACCGGTGACGCTGCGTTCGAAGTCGCTGGCGATGCTCTCCATCGCGGCGCGGCGTTCGGCCGCGGCGGCAGCCTGGGTCTGGGCTTCCGCCTGTTCGAGCCCGCGAATACGCACCGCGTTGTCCTTGAAGATCTGCACGGTGGCAGCCATCGCGCCGACTTCGTCGCCGCGGCCGGCACCCGGAATTTCACCATCGAGCTTGCCGTCGGCCAACGCCTGCATGCGGTCGCCGAGGGCACCAAGCGGCTTCGAGATGCTGCGGCCGATCATCCAGGCGATGCTGCCCGAAATCACCGCGATGCCGAGAATGGCGAGCGCCAGAAGCCACGCGATCGGCTTCATCTTGGCGTCGAGATCGTCGAGATAGGCACCGGTGCCGAGATACATGTCGAAGCCGGGAACGTTGACGGCATAGCCCATCTTGCGGATCGGCTTTTCCTCACCGGGTTTCACATATTCATAGAACAGCAGGATCGAGCCGTTGGCCTTGACGCCTTCCATCAGTTCAACCGACAGCTTGCGGCCGTTCGTCACCACGTCCATGCGGTTGGCGCCAATCTGCTTCGGATCCGGCGCCAGCACGGTGATGCCGTTATAGGCGGTGCCGAACAGGTAGCCGGCGCCCTTGTCATAGGTCAGGGAGTTGGCCCGCTTGCTGAATTCCTTCAGCGCGGCTTCCTTGGTCATTTCGCCGGCATCGACCTGCTTTTTCAGGCCGGCGGCCATGTTGAGGCCCATATCGACGATCGCCCGGGTCTGGTCGAGACGCGCGTTGAACATCTCGCGCTGCATCAAATAGCCTGCGAGCGCACCCGCCGCGCAAAGCCCGAGCAAGGTCACACCCACCAAAATACCGAGTTTGGGGGTGATCTTCATGTTTGTCAGCTTCACAGGGGCTCTCCGGAAATTAGGTGCGCGGACCACGCGTTTGGCAGATTGTTCAGCGCACGATATCGTGAGACCCTTTAGGAGGACGTTAAGCCTCCTCCGTAGAACTCCTGACGGGCACAGAAGCACGGCCCTTCGGGGCAACCGGGAATTGTACGGCAGAAGGCTCAACTCGCGTAAATGCAAGAGATGGAGGCGGCGGCGCTTTGTCGCCGCCATAACCAACACCGAAGAATAAAATCGGGCGGAGAGGAAATGTCGAAATTCAGGATTTTGACGCCGAAGGGCGCGAGCTTCACGGTCGCCGGCAGCAATTATGATTACGAAAAAGAGGCGCTCGATCCGATCGGCGCCGAGATCATCGAGGCGCCGGCCAATGAGACCGAGTTCATCGCCGCCGCGAAAAACGCCGATGCCATCTACGCCAAGGGCATGCCGATCTCCAAGACCGTGATCGACGCCCTGGAAAACTGCAAGGTGATCACGCTCGGCAGCGTCGGCGTCGACAGTGTCGACGTCAAGGCCGCCACCGCCCGCGGCATTCCCGTCACCAACATCCCCGACACCTTCATCGAAGAGGTCGCCGACCACGCCATGATGCTGCTGCTGGCGGGTTTCCGCCGGCTGGTCGAGCAGGACAAGATGGTGCGTTCAGGCCGCTGGTCCGAGGGCCGCCCGGCGCTCTTGAAAATTCCGCGGCTGATGGGCCAGACGCTGGGCTTCATCTCGTTCGGCCGGGTCGCGCGTGCGGTCGCCAAGC
>JAIEPP010000097.1 GCA_019748335.1 Xanthobacteraceae bacterium | reverse complement strand
CGCGTTCTGGGAGGTGTCCTACAACATCGCCCATCTGATGCATTTCATTCCGGTGTCGATCCAGTCGGCGGCGGCGGCCCGTCACATCCAGGAATTGCTCGACGAGCCGACGCGCGGCGCCGATCGTCCCGGTGCGCCGGATCTGCCGCGCATCACCAACGACATCACCTTCGATCGCGTGACCTTCGCCTACGAGGGCAGCCAGACGCCGGTGCTCGACAATTTCAGCCTCAAGCTCAATGTCGGCAAGCGTATCGCGATTGTCGGCCCGTCCGGGTCCGGCAAGAGCACGCTGCTCAATCTGATCCTGCGGCTCTACGTGCCCGATGAGGGTCGGGTCACGATCGACGGCGTCGACATTCGCCGCGTCACCCGTGAATCGCTGCGCAAGAGCATGGCGGTGGTGTTCCAGGAGAACATGCTGTTCAACATGTCGATCCGCGAAAACATCCGGCTCGGCAAGGAAGGCGCCAGCGACGAAGAGGTTGTGGAGGCGGCGCGCAAGGCCGAGATCCACCGCTACATCATGAGCCTGCCGCAGAAATACGACACCCCGGTCGGCGAGCGCGGCGACACCCTGTCGGGTGGCCAGCGCCAGCGCATCGCGATCGCGCGCGCGATCATCCGCAATCCGTCGGTGCTGCTGCTCGACGAAGCCACATCCGCGCTCGACCAGACCACGGAAGCCGCGATCAACCGCACGCTGCTGAAGGTGGCGGAGGGGCGCACCATGATCTGGTCGACGCATCGCCTGACGTCGGTGGTCGATATGGACGAGATCATCGTGATTTCGGGCGGCAAGGCGATCGAGCGCGGTCCACATGCGAAGCTACTCGCCGCCAATGGCGTCTATCGGAAGCTGTGGGACGACCAGGGCCATGCGCCGCACAACGCCGCCGCTCTCGCCGATGATGACGACGAAGACGACGAAGACGACGAGGATGATGACGAGGAGGAATGAGGGCGGGCGCTGCCTCGGCCGGGTCTCTTGCCGAACTCAGGCAAGCCTGCCGTGTTGCGGTCGTCCGTTCGGCGCGGCATCGCGCTGACGGTCGGTCGGTCCGGCCGAAAAGCCGTTACGGATCGAGCGCAGGGTGCCTTGCGCAAGCCGCGCCAGAAAACGCGCCCAGCGCCGGGCACGCCATGACAACCGGTTGTCGAGCGACAGCGAGCGAAGGTGATACGCCTTCGCCAGGCAGCGCGCTTCGCAGGCCATTTTCTCCGGGTCATCATAGAACTGCGCGATCTTTTGTGCGTCCATGCCTTCGGTCGCCAGCCATTGCGGAATGTAGACGTTGCACAGGCGGCCGACGTCGGTGAACACTTTGGTCGTGCCGGTCCCGGCAGCGGGGCAGGAGGTCGAGAACGCATCGCCGACCAGCACGATACCGGGCTGCAGATAGCCGCTGGTGGTGCAGAGATCCGCCGGCCGGATCTTGACCGGCCCGCTCACCCTGAATTCACCCATCATGCGCTGAAGTCGCGGCATCAAAGCGTGCATGGCAGCCTCGGGAGCGCGGCGAAACTCCGGCAGCCACGGATCGGTCATGTCGCGGTAGACCATCAGATTGACGCGTATCGCAGCGCCGATCGGAAAGACGGTCATATAGGCCATGCGCGAGCTCGATCGCTTCGACCAATAGGTCAATGCCGGGAAGTCGAAAGTCGCGCGGCCGACGGGAGCCACGTCGAAACCGAGCGTGATCGAATGGCAGGAGCTGATCACCTGACGCTCGATGCCGAGCATGGTGCGAAGGCCGATGTTGAGTCCGTTGGCGAGTACGACCAGCCGTGCCGAGATTTGTTCGCCATTCGACAGCGTGATCTGCTGCCGCTCGTCGCTGTTGGAAATGCGGGAGACCTTGCTGTAAATCGTCTCGACGCTGGACAGGATCTGCGCGCGCATGGTGTTGACCAGCGTGTCGTACATGATGCCGTGCTGGTCGCTGGGTTTTTTGGCGACGACGTAGCCGAAGCGCGCTTCCCAGACCTCGCCGTCGAGCGTGGTCGCCCGCAGTGTCGGTTCGGCCAACCCGGTCTTGCGCAAGAGATCGAGCTGGTCGCCGCCGAGCTTCTCGCAGCGCAGTTCCGGCGGATAGGTCGGATGCGGATCGATCAAGACCGTCGAGACACCGGCGCGCCCCAGCATGGCTGCGGCGGTTGAGCCGGCCAGACCTCCGCCGACGATGGCAACGTCCGTGTATCGCATGCCTCTGCCTTGGCTCGAAGTCCTGGCTCGTGAACCCCTATCAATGGCCCCCAATAGCAAAGAAATGCTGAAAGAACCTGTCACGGTCAGCCATATCAGGAGCGAGTCAGCTAGGATCGCGCTTAACCGAAAAGCAAGCGCGGGCGAACACCATCGCCATCTCGGGGCGCCGGCCAAGACTCGCCAAGACTCTTTGTTTCCAAACACGGCATTTGTTTCCAATGATTTCTGTAACGATTGATTCACCAAGTCTGGGCGTCATTCCGCCATGGGATGACCTGGTTCGGCGTGCGTCATCGAACGTCTTCATGAATCCCGTCGCGTTGAAAGCGGCCCACGACACCGGCTTCGCTGAGATCGTGATCCTGCTGGCCTGGGAGCAGGGCGCCGAGCCACGCAAGCTCGTCGGCGTCTGGGGCCTGCGATTGCGCAAGGTCGCGCCGCTGCTGCCGACAGTGCTGGAAGCGCTACCGTATAACTACGCATTCCTCTCCAGTCCCGTGGTCGACCCTGATTTCGCCGACGAGGTCATCCCGGCATTTTTCGCGGCGATCGAAAACAGCCCGAAGCTGCCGAACGTCGTCAGCCTGAAATCGTTCGACGCCGAAACCCCCAGCCATTCCTCGATGCTTAACGTGTTTTCGCAGCGAGGCATCGAACCGCTGATGCTCTCCGAAACGACGCGGCCGTTCGTGACGCGCGAGTTCGGCGTCAAGCGATCCGGATCGACGCGCAAGAAGCTGCGGCAGGACTGGAACAGACTGTCCTCGCTCGGCGCCGTCGAGGTCGTGAACGATCGCAATGCTGCCGCTGTCGAACAGTCCTTCGAGACGTTTCTCGCGATGGAGAAGGCAAGCTGGAAAGGCGAGCAGGGCACCGCGCTGTTGTCCGACTCGCATGACGCGGCCTTCGTCCAAAGTCTGCTGCACAACCTCGCGGCGCGCGGTGATGCGTCGGTGGCGCTGCTGCGGCTCGATGGCAATGCGATCGCTGCGCAGGTGCTGATGTATTGCGGAACGACGGCCTACACCTGGAAGACCGCTTACAACGCCGAGTTCAGCAAATATTCGCCGGGCACGCTGCTGGTCGACCGCATCACCGAAGAACTGCTTGCCGGGCCGGATATCCAGGCCATCAACTCATGCGCCGACGAAAACAGCTTCATGGGCCAGCTATGGGCCGGCCGCCGCAACATGGTCGACATGCTCTTCGATATCGGGCCCGGCAAATCGCTGGGCTACCGGATCGAGGCCGGTCGGCTGCTGGCCTACGAACGCTTGCGGGCCTTGCGCAATCGCTGGCGTAACAGGCCTTCGCAGCCATCGCCCGCCAAGCCTGTGTTGACAGAATCGTCGTGACCGCGGGCAGGCGGGCTGGGCGCTTGTCCAGGAGCTAGCCGAATCGCGCGATCCATTTTCGCCGTCGTGGATCGCCTGGCGCAGCTCCGAATCGGCGATTCCGGTCCTGGAAAATCGTTCGAGCTGGGCATCGCCGTTCAATTTTTCGATGCGGAAGTCGAAACGATAGACCTCGTGCGGGTCGATCAGAACCATGGCAATTCCGGCGCGGCCGAGCATCGTGACCGCGGTCGAGCTGGCGAGGCCGCCGCCAATGATCGCGATGTCGGTATGCTTCATGGGAGATTCCGGTCCGAAAGGGCCGGTTTTGCACCCCAAAGGGGCTAGCGGGGGCATAAGCCGGCAGGCCGGAGGGCGGGCAGGGCGACAATTCCATATATTACCCGGGTAAAATTAACCGAGAATCGCTAATCGGAGCTCTCCCCGCGGCGGGCTGCGCGAGGCGATTTTTACGGTTTGCCGTCACGCGCGAAACGTCGAAACTGCAGACAGCATAGGCATTTCCCGCGGTGTCGTTTTGCTTGACTTAGTTACCCGCCGCTTATAGAAGACCCCCACTTCACGACAGGCGGTGAGCGTCGCCAGCGTCGGAACGGAACACCCTTTCAAATCCTCGCGGACTGATACGGGCACCAACCTCGACGAATGCCGCTCAAACGCTGTCGATTATATAGCTAGGCAATGCCAGTGCGATTTTAGTTCTCTTGAGCTCGTCTCTCGAGAGTTAATCGGATGCATGACCTCGGTAACGGACCGGACAGCGAATGCTGATCGGTCTTGACTCGCGGTCCTCTGTGGCGTCGAAGCGCTTTCCGCTCAGCAATGGGTGGTTGGCGTGATTTCGTTTTGCGTGGGTGTTTTCACGTGAGACGGGCCGAACGGAACGGCTAGTTCCGAGAAGAATTTGCGAAGTCATTTGCGGCTTCGCGCGAACTAAAGGGTGAAGGCTGACATGCCGACGATCAACCAGCTGATCGCAAAACCGCGTACGGTTCAGAAGTCGCGCAAGAAGGTGCCGGCGCTGCAGCAGTCGCCGCAGAAGCGTGGCGTTTGCACGCGCGTTTACACCACGACCCCGAAGAAGCCGAACTCGGCGCTTCGTAAGGTCGCAAAGGTGCGCCTGACCAATGGCTTCGAAGTGATCGGTTACATTCCGGGTGAAGGCCATAACCTTCAGGAGCACTCGGTGGTCATGATCCGCGGCGGTCGCGTCAAGGATTTGCCCGGCGTGCGTTACCACATCCTCCGCGGCGTCCTCGATACCCAGGGCGTCAAGAACCGTAAGCAGCGCCGTTCGAAGTACGGCGCGAAGCGTCCGAAGTAAGCGGGAACAGATCAGATGTCTCGTCGCCATTCTGCTGAAAAGCGTGAAGTGAACCCGGATCCGAAGTTCGGGAACATCATCATCACCAAGTTCATGAACTCGATCATGTACGACGGCAAGAAATCCGCCGCCGAAACCATCGTCTATGGCGCGCTCTCGATGATCGAAGCCAAGACCAAGCAGGGCCCGCTCACGGTGTTCGAGCAGGCGCTGGAAAACGTCATGCCGACCATCGAAGTGCGCTCACGCCGCGTCGGCGGCGCCACCTACCAGGTGCCGGTCGAAGTCCGCACGGTTCGCCGTCAGGCGCTGGGGATTCGCTGGATCATCACTGCAGCTCGCGATCGCAACGAAAAGACGATGACGGAGCGGCTCTCTGCCGAGCTGCTCGACGCGTCGAATGGCCGGGGTAACGCCGTCAAGAAGCGTGAAGACGTGCATCGGATGGCGGAAGCCAACCGT
>JAIEPP010000274.1 GCA_019748335.1 Xanthobacteraceae bacterium | reverse complement strand
TGCTCCGCCGCGAACTGCCGTCCGCGCGGCGAGGTGCCAGCCTGGTACAGCACCGGCGTTCGCTGCGGCGACGGCTCGCTGAGATGGATGGCGTTGAGCCGGTAGTTTTTGCCCTCGTGCTCGATGCGGTGCACCTTGGACGGATCGGCAAAGATGCCGCGGGCACGGTCGCGCAGCACGGCGGCGTCCTCCCAGCTTCCTTCCCAGAGCTTGTAGACCAGCTCCATATATTCGTCGGCGATGTCGTAGCGGTCGTCATGCGCGGTCTGCTTGTCCTTGCCGGCGCCGCGCGCGGCGCTATCGAGATAGCCGGTCACCACGTTCCAGCCGATCCGGCCGTCGGTGAGATGGTCGAGCGTCGACATGCGCCGGGCGAACGGATAGGGCGGCTCGAACGAGAGGTTGCTGGTGACGCCGAAGCCGAGATTTTGGGTGACCGCCGCCATCGCCGGAATCAGCATCAAGGGCTCATTCGAGGGCGTCTGCGCCGCGTTGCGCAAGGCTGCGTCCGGGCTGTTGCCGTAGACGTCGTAGACGCCGAGCACGTCGGCGAGGAACAGCCCGTCAAACCGTCCGCGCTCCAGCGTCTTCGCCAGATCGAGCCAGTAGGGCAGCCGGTTATAATCCAGCGTGCGGTCGCGCGGATGAGTCCACAGCCCCGGCGACTGATGCGCCACGCAGTTCATGGCGAAGGCGTTGAGCCGGATCTGCTTCTTCATGATGGAAAGGCCCTCAGTCTTAACCCGGACAACGCCGCCGCGTTTCCTCTGCTTTTCGCCCGATCGAAGGCCGGGCTGTTGGCCAGAACTTGTTACATTCCAGCCGGTTTTAGCAAGGCCCCATTCGTCCGGCACCTTCCGGCCGGCCAAGGTTATCGATAGGTTGGCAGCCCCGGATTCGAGGCTGCGAAAGGAACGACATGGCAACCAGATCTGACGCTATATCGAACGCGCGCGAACATCTTCATTCCGGCGCCTTTCTCAACGAACTCGGCCGCAGGGTCGGTTATCGGACCGAAAGCCAGAACCCCGGCAGCGGCCCGGCGCTGCGGGCCTATCTCGAGGAAAACCTGCGCCCGGCCTTTGCCGAACTCGGCTTCGCGACCTGGATGATCGAATCCCCGACCGGCAAGGGTCCGTATCTGCTGGCGAACTATCACGAGGATGACGCGCTGCCGACCGTCCTGACCTATGGCCATGGCGACGTCGTCGACGGCATGGAAGGGGAGTGGCGCGACCAGTTCGATCCCTGGCAGGTGACGACCAAAGGCGATCGCGTCTATGGCCGCGGCACCGCCGACAACAAGGGCCAGCACAGCATCAACATGTCCGCCATGCGCGCGGTGCGCGAGGCCCGTGGCGGAAGGCTCGGCTTCAACGCCAAGTTTCTCATCGAGACCGGCGAGGAAATCGGCTCGCCGGACCTGCGCAATGTCTGCGAGGCGCTGCGGGAGGAACTCAAGGCCGATCTGTTCATCGCTTCCGACGGGCCGCGATTGTCGGCCGACCGCCCCACCATTTTCCTCGGCTGCCGCGGCGGCAATCGCATTCATCTCGACGTCAACCTGCGCGAGGGCGGGCACCATTCCGGCAATTGGGGCGGTGTGCTCGCCAATCCCGCAACCATCCTTTGCAACGCCATCGCAAGCCTGGTCGACGGCAACGGTCGCATGAAGCTTGAAGCGCTGAAGCCGCCGCCAATCTCGAACCGCGTCCGCGCGGCGCTGGCCGATGTCGAGATCAAGCCGACGGAAGGCGAGCCTGAACTTTCCGAAAACTGGGGCGAGGAGGGCCTGACCGCGGCCGAACGGCTGTATGCCTGGAACACGCTGGAAGTGCTGGCGATGTCATCAGGCAGTATCGAGAAGCCGGCCAATGCGATCCCGGGCCAGGCCAGCGCCGTGCTGCAGCTTCGCTTTGTCGTCGGCACCAAATACGAGGAAGTCGTCGACGCCGTGCGGACCCATCTGCACGCCAATGGCTTTCCGATGGTGGAAGTCAGCGGGGCGCAGCGGTTTGCCGCCTCGCGCACCGACATGGACAGCCCCTGGATCAACTGGGCTGCGGCGTCGATCCAGCAGACCACCGGAAAGGCGCCGGCGGTGCTGCCGAACTTCGGCGGCTCGCTGCCCAACGACGTTTTTGCCGAAGGACTGGGCTTGCCCACGATCTGGGTGCCGCATTCCTACCCCGGCTGCTCGCAGCACGCGCCCGACGAACACATCCTGCTGCCGGTGACCGAGGAGGCGCTCGCGATCATGGCGGGGCTGTTCTGGGACCTCGGCGAGATCCCGCGCCGGACCTGAGGTTGGCGCGGATGGTTCACGTGGCGGAATATGGTTTCAGGCAAGCGCTGGAATGCGCTGCAAAAGTGCGATAAATTTTCAAATCAGTTTCATCAGGCGAAACTAGACCCTGTTGCGTCCGGCCCGGCCTCTCTAGGATCGGGGTAGGCGGAGATCACGGTGAATGAGCGATATACGGTTTGGATTTCAAGCGGCAGCGGCCGACGTGGCCGGAGTGTCCGATCAGCAGCTCTATAGCGACCTGATGTCCGATTGCGCGCTGGGCCACCGGCTCGGTTATGACGCGGCGTGGCTGTCGCGCGCCACGCCGGGCACCCCCCTCGCAGTCAGGCAAAAGATGATGACCCGTATCGCCGAAGAAATCTGCCCGCGTTATTCCGGCGCGATGCGCCAAGGAAAAGGTAAAGGCAAGGGTAAGGCGGCATGAACGCGTCTCCTGCCAAGCTTGCCGCGACGGCGCACAAGAAGAAGCCGGCGCTGTCCGTGGTCGGCCAGTCCGACAAGTTCAACGCGATCCAGAAGGTCTGTGCGATCCTGCGGGTGCTGGCGCAGAACTCGCCGCTGCGGCTCACCGAGATTGCGGACGCGACCTCGCTCAACAAGGCGACGACGCTGCGGATCCTGGGTTCGTTGATCGACGAAGGCTTTGTCAGTCGCGTCGCCGGCGCCAAAACCTATGAGCTCGGCCAGGAGGCGCGGGTGATGGCGATCAGCGCGCGCCGTACCGTCGACATCGCCGAACTGGCGCAGCCGAGCCTGCTGCGGCTGTCGGAGAAATCCGCCGACACCGCGCTGCTGTCGGTGCGCAGCGGCGTCGAGGCGCTGTATCTGGCGCGCTCGGTCGGCAGCCATCCGTTGCAGCCGAACTATCTGCAGATCGGCAGCCGCCGCCCGCTCGGCGTCGGCGCCGGCAGCCTCGCGCTGATGGTGTGGCTGCCGGATGCAGAGATCGAGGCGATCATCGAGGTGTTGATACCTCGGCTGGCAAAATCGCCGCGTATCACGCCAAAGTATCTGCGCGAGCGGATCACCGCCGCGCGAAAATCCGGCCATACCATGTTGCTCGATGCCGCCTTTCCCGGGATGGGCGGCGTCGGCGTTCCCGTCCGCGACGACACCGGCCAGGTGGTGGCGGCGTTGAGCATCGGCGCCTCCAGCGACCGCATCCGGCGGCGCGAGGTCGAACTCGCGGAGATGCTGAAAAAGGAAGTGCAGATTTTGACGCGCGCGATGGCGCAGCCGGCGAGGCCGAACCCGCTGAAGGTGATCAAGGTCGGGTAGGCGTTTTCAAGCGAAGTGGACGCCGATTACGCGCCCTCGTCGAGCGCGACCAGTTCGCGTTTTTTGCGCAGCGACGGCAGCAGCGGCCCGACCAGCAGCACTACCGCGAGTGCGAGGCACGCGGCCGAGATCGGCCGCTGCACGAAGGTCAGGAGATCGCCCTGCGAGAGGATCAGCGATTTGCGCAGATTGTTCTCCAGCATCGGTCCGAGCACGAAGGCCAGCACCAGCGGCGCCGGCTCGTAGCCGAGCTTGCGCATGAAATAGCCGATGACGCCGAAGGCGATCATGACATAGACGTCGAACACGTTGTTGCCGCTGCAATAGACGCCGATGATGGTGAACAGGATGATCAGCGGGAAGAGAATATTGTACGGCAGCTTCAGCAGCTGAACCCACATCCCGATCATCGGCAGGTTGAGCACCAGCAGCATCACGTTGCCGATATACATGCTGGCGACGATGCCCCAGAACAGGCCAGGATTCTGCGTGATCAGAAGTGGGCCGGGCTGTAGCCCGTGGATGACGAAGGCGCCGAGCAGCAGCGCCATCACCACATTCGGCGGGATGCCGAGGGTCATCAGCGGGATGAAGGCGCCGCCGGCCGCAGCGTTGTTGGCGGACTCCGGCCCCGCGACGCCTTCGATCGCGCCATGGCCGAACCGCTCGGGAGTCTTCGAGAGCCGTTTCTCCAGCGCATAGGACGCGAAGGAGGCCACGACCGCGCCGCCGCCAGGCAGGATGCCAAGGAAGAATCCCAAAATGGTGCCACGCGCGACCGGCCCGGCGCTGGCCTTCCAGTCCTCCTTCGACGGCAGCAACTGCGTGATCTTCGCATTGATGATGTCGCGCTTGATGACCTGCTCGGTGTTGAGCAGGACTTCGGCGACGCCGAACAGGCCCATCACCACGGGCACGAGGCCGATGCCGTCGATCAGCTCCATGCGGCCGAAGGTCAGCCGCGGCTGAGCAGTGATGCTGTCGAGCCCGATCAGGCCGAGCACGAGGCCGATGCAGGCCATCAGCAGCGCCTTGGCCATCGAGCCCTGGGTCAGGAAGGTCAGCACCACGAGGCCGAGCGCCATCAGGCTGAAATACTCGGCCGGACCGAACGCAATCGCGACGCTGGCCAGCGACGGCGCCACCAGCATCAGCGCGACCAAAGCGAAGGTGCCGGCGATGAACGAGCCGAACGCGGAAATGCCGAGCGCCGGGCCGGCGCGGCCCTGCTTGGCCATCTGGTGGCCATCGATGCAGGTGACCACGGATGCCGCCTCGCCGGGAATGTTGACCAGGATCGAGGTGGTCGAGCCGCCATACATCGAGCCGTAATAGATGCCGGCCATCATGATGATGCCGGACTCCGGCGTGCCCGACAGTGTCACCGGCAGCAGCAGCGACATCGCCGAGATCGGGCCGATGCCGGGCAGCACGCCGACCAGGGTGCCGATGAAGACGCCGATGAAGCAATACAGCAGGTTGATCGGCAGCAGGGCGATGCCGAAACCATGCGCGACATTGATGAGCGTATCCATGATGCGGTCAGCCGATTTCGAAGATGCCGGAAGGCAACTGGATCAGGAGTAGTCGCTTAAGCACCCACCACATGCCGAGCGGGGCCAGTAGCGCGATCGGGATCGCCAGCGACCAGCGCACCGGATCGATCACGCGCAGCAGCAACAGCATCAGCGGGATCGACGACAGCAGAAAGCCGAGGGGGTCGAGCGCAAAGGAGAACGCGGTGAGGCAGGCGATCACCA
>JAIEPP010000623.1 GCA_019748335.1 Xanthobacteraceae bacterium | reverse complement strand
GGTTTACGACGCTGGGGTAGGTTTTTGGCGGGTTAGCTTTGGCTTGGCCGAGACCTCAGATATGGCGATCTCTATCACTCCCGTTGGTCCCGTCGCCGCCGCTCCCGCGGTGGCGGACGTTGCGCCGGAGTTCGTGCTGCAGGCAGGGACCGTGGTCAACGCCCAGGTCCAGCAAGTGCTCGCCGCCGATCTGGTCAGGATCGTGATCGCCAATCTTTCAATCGAGGTGGCGACGCAAGTTCCGCTGCAGCAGGGCCAGGCCCTGCAACTCGCGGTATCGCACACCAGCGACGGCATCCGCCTGGCGCTGGTTGGGCAGGGCGCCGATGCCGGTGCTGCATCGGCGGATTTCGTCACGCTGTCGCCGGAGGCGCAAGTCGATGCCGGCAGCCGTCCGACCATCGTCGCGAAAAGCGTGCTGACGCCGCTGGAACGCGCGGCGGTGACGGCGGCGGCGCAGACCGCGGCTTCCGAGCAGGGCAGCCTGGCGCCGCTGTTTGCCAATCTCGGCGCGTCGTCGTCCGGCAATCTGCCGCCGAAATTGCAGCAGGCGATCGCGCAGGTGCTGGCGCAACAGACCAGCCTCGATCAGAACATCTCAGCGGGCGATATCAAGACCGCGTTCCAAAAGTCCGGCATTTTGCTGGAAGCCTCGCTGGCATCAGGTTCGATCCCGTCAACCGGCACGCCCGATCTCAAGGCCGCGCTGATCGTGCTGCGCCAGACGTTGCAGTCGGTGCTCGGCGTCAACGGAACGGCGACGACGCCAGCCGTGCCGACGGCCACGCTCACCGCTGCGGCGGCACCGGGCCTCGTGCCGCAGTCGCCGGAATTCGAGGTTCAGGAAATTCTCTTGCCGCAGGCGCGCGTGCCGGTGGCCCAGGATCTCGTGCAGGCCTCCGGCGCCGGCCGCAGCGCGCTGGCGGCGGCACTGAATGCCGGACCGAGTGCCGGCGCGACATTGAACCTGCTGCAGGAAGCGCTGCAGGAGCTCGGCAATCCCGCGCGCGCCGCAAGCACGGTGAAAGACGGCCGCACCGGTGACGTGACCATCCATACCAACACGCCGCCACCGCCGTTTCGTGGTGCGCTTCCCACCGCACAGCCGATCGCGTCGCCGTCGATTGCGCCGGATGCGCCGCTCTCGACCACCGCGCATCATCTGCTCGGTGACACCGACGCCGCCCTTGCGCGGCAGACCCTGCTGCAAGTCGCCTCGCTGCCGGACCGGATCGACCTCGCGGGGCCGAAGATCGACGTCATGGCGCCGAGCTGGAATTTCGAAATTCCGTTCGTGACGCCGCAGGGCACCGCGATGGCGCAGTTCGAGATTTCCCGTGATGGCGGCGGTAACGAAGCCGAAGCCAGCAAGCGGGTGTGGCGGGCGCGGTTTTCGCTCGACGTCGAACCGTCGGGACCGGTCCATGCGCAAATATCGCTGGTCGGCGACAAAACCTCCGTGCGGATGTGGGCGGAGCGGCCGTCGACTGCCGCTCAACTGCGCGCGGGCGCCGCGCAATTGAGCCAGCAGCTCAGCCGCGCCGAATTGCAGCCGGGTGACATCGTGATCCGCGACGGCGCGCCGCCGCAGGCAGCACCCGCGCGCGCCGGCCATTTTCTGGATCGTGCGCTATGAGCGTCGACGTCAAGCGCCAGCTCGCGGTCGCGCTGCATTACGACAGGACGGGTGCCCCGCGGGTTACCGCCAAGGGCAGGGGTGTCATCGGCGCCAAGATCATCGAGATCGCCAGACAGCACGACATCCCGATCGAGGAGAACGAGGTGCTGGCGGGGGCCTTGTCGAATGTCGAACTCGGCGACGAGATCCCGGCGGATCTGTACAAGGCCGTCGCGGAAGTGCTGATTTTCGTGCTTCGATTGTCGGGCAGAATCCGCTAGTTCTACGCTGCACCGGTGGCCTCATGGTTCGAGACGCGCTGCCGCGCTCCTCACCATGTGGGTTAAGACCTCATCCTGAGGAGGCGCGAATGCGCCGTCTCGAAGGATGAAGCCACCGTGGTGGTCATTGTTTTACCACGATGCCATCAGCATCTTCCCGCGTTTTCAACCCTTGCCGGATAACCCCGTGATCCATCGCCGCCATGCGCTCGGTCTTCTTGCCGCCGCCAGCCTCTTGCCTTCGCGCGCGCTTGCCAATGTTTCCTATCAGCGCAGCGAGTTTCGCGAGGATCTCGCCAAACACTTCTTCGACCTCGGCACGGTCGGAACCTTCGTCGGCTACAAGGTCGACGACTACCTGATCATCGCCAGCGACAAGGTTCGCTCGGGCGAGGGCAAGCTGCCGGCCTCGACCTTCAAGATTCCGAATTCGCTGATTGCGCTGGAGACCGGCGTCGTCGCCGATCCCGACAAGGACGTCTTCAAGTGGGACGGCGTGACCCGCAGCATCGAGGCCTGGAACAAGGACCACACCCTGCGCTCGGCGATCGCGGCCTCAGCGGTGCCGGTCTATCAGGAAATCGCGCGCCGCATCGGCGCGGAGCGGATGCAGAAATACGTCGACCTGTTTGAATACGGCAACCGCGATATCGGCGGCGGCATCGACCAGTTCTGGCTGACCGGAAACCTGCGCATCGATCCGATCCAGCAGGTCGATTTCGTCGATCGTCTGCGGCGCGGCGTGCTGCCGGTCTCGAAACGCAGCCAGGACCTGGTGCGCGACATCCTGCCGGTGACGAAAGTGGGCGATGCCACCATTCACGCCAAGAGTGGCCTGTTGGGCGCCGAAGTCGGAAAGCCGTCGCTGGGCTGGATGGTCGGCTGGGCCGAGAAAGGCCCTCAGCAAACGGTGTTCGCGATGAACATGGATGTGCGCGATCCCAGCCAGATCCCCGCACGCATGACGGTGACGCAGCAGTGCCTGACCGATATCGTCGCGATCTGACGGGCTGACCTGCGCGTCAGCGGCTGGCGCTCGCATACACGTTCAATTAGTTTCCCGGCCAACAAGAACCGCCGGAGGAAATATGACCGACAGACCGCGTTTTCCGCAATTGACGCTCGACCAACTCGACGAAAAGCAGAGGCCGCTCGGCGAGCAGATCGTAAAAGTCTCCAGCGTCGGCCTTGGCGGGCCCTATAACCCGATGATCCGCAGCCCCCGGCTTGGGCAATTGCTGTTCGACCTGTTTCATTATTTGCGCTGGGAGACGTCAGTCCCGCACAAGCTCAATGAGCTGGCGATCCTGATCATCGCGCGGCAATGGCGCTCGCAGGTCGAATGGTTCGCGCACGCGCCGATCGCGACCAAGGCCGGACTGTCGGCGGACATTCTGGCCGAGCTGAAGGCCGGCAAGCGTCCGTCCAGCATGGCCGATGACGAGGCGCTGGTGTACGATTTCGTCACGGAATTGACGACCACGCACAAGGTTGCCGAGGCCACCTGGGCGCGCGCCAAGAAAGCGTTCAACGATCAGCAGATCGTCGACCTGACCGCCGTCGCCGGCAACTACGTGATGGTGGCGATGCTGCTGGCGATGGCCGAGCAAAGCGTGCCGCCAGGCAAGGAGCCGCCGTTCAAGGACGGGGAGAAGTAGGGCGCTCCGCCGTCATCGCAGGCATGCTCTCAACGTATCTTCCCGATCCGGCCCATATGGGTGAAGCCGAAGCCGGCGGCGTATTTCAGGCCGTAGCCGAGCATGCGGTCGAAGCCGATATGGGCGAGCCAGATCATCGCGATCGAGAGGATCAGCGGCTCGGTGGTGGCAAAGCCGAGCGTCATCATCGACATCGGCGCCAGATAGCTGTGCGCGGCGTTGTAGATCATGGCCCCGAACCGTGGCCCGGCCAGATAGGCTGCGAAGCTCAAATCCGGCACGAAGAACAGGATCCCGTAGATCCACCAGGAGCCGTCCCAGACCCCGTACAGCAGGGTCATCCCCGCAAACAGCGCAAATCCTTCAAGCCGGAGCAGCGTGCGCACGCCGCCGGTGACGGCGCCGGGGGCCATTTTGTCGAGAGTCGTTTCGCCTGAGGTCGCGTCGCCTGCGGCCCCGGCGCTTGCAGTATCGGTCATTCCGTCCCCTTCACCCCAAGCTGCGCATATATGGCCTGCCGCAGCGCGGTACCAGAGGGCCGCGAAGGGTGTTTCAGTTTAAGAAAAACCCGTGTTAGAACGCGGACAAACCACAGCTATTTCGGTACCAAAGACGGGCGGAAGCAGATGAAAGACATCCTGGACACCCTCGAAGAACGGCGCGCCGGTGCCAAGCTCGGCGGCGGCGAAAAGCGCATCGAGGCGCAGCACGCCCGCGGGAAATTGACCGCGCGCGAGCGCATCGAATTGCTGCTCGACAAGGGTTCGTTCGAGGAATTCGACATGTTCGTCGAACACCGCTCCACCGAATTCGGGATGGAAAAGAACAAAGTGCCCGGCGACGGCGTCGTCACCGGCTGGGGCACCGTCAACGGCCGCAAGACCTTCGTCTTCGCCAAGGATTTTACCGTGTTCGGCGGTTCGCTGTCCGAGACCCACGCGCTGAAAATCACCAAGCTGCAGGACATGGCGATGAAGGCGCGCTCGCCGATCATCGGGCTCTACGACGCCGGCGGCGCGCGCATCCAGGAAGGCGTCGCGGCGCTGGCAGGCTATTCCTACGTGTTCCGCCGCAACGTCATTGCATCAGGGGTGATCCCGCAGATCTCCGTCATCATGGGGCCCTGCGCGGGCGGCGATGTGTACTCGCCCGCCATGACCGACTTCATCTTCATGGTGAAGAACACCAGCTACATGTTCGTCACCGGCCCCGACGTGGTGAAGACGGTGACCAACGAAGTCGTCACCGCCGAAGAACTCGGCGGCGCCTCGGTGCACGCGACGCGCTCCTCGATCGCGGATGGCGCGTTCGACAATGACGTCGAGACGCTGCTGCAGATGCGCCGGCTGATCGACTTCCTGCCCTCCAACAACACCGACGGCGTGCCGGAATGGCCGAGCTTTGACGACATCGAACGCGTCGACCTGTCGCTGGACACGCTGATCCCCGATAATCCGAACAAGCCCTACGACATGAAGGAATTGATCCTCAAGGTCGTGGACGAGGGCGACTTCTTCGAGATTTCGGAAACCTTTGCCAGGAACATCGTCACCGGCTTCGGCCGCATCGCCGGCCGCACCGTGGGCTTCGTCGCCAACCAGCCGATGGTGCTGGCGGGCGTGCTCGACAGCGACGCCTCGCGCAAGGCCGCGCGTTTCGTTCGTTTCTGCGACGCCTTCAACATCCCGATCGTGACGTTCGTCGACGTGCCGGGCTTCCTGCCGGGCACCGCGCAGGAATATGGCGGCCTGATCAAGCACGGCGCCAAGCTGCTGTTCGCGTTT
>JAIEPP010000102.1 GCA_019748335.1 Xanthobacteraceae bacterium | reverse complement strand
GTCAGCGCTTCCGGCCAGCAGCTTTCCGACAGCGCCACGGATTTTCCCGGCAGCCATTCCAGCGTGCCATGCGCGCCTATATGCACCAGCGCGTGGATCTGTTGCACCCGCAGCCAGAGATAAAACGCGACATAGCCGTGACGCGGAGTGCGCGCGAGGTCATGGTATTCGGCATCGCGCGAAGTCACTTCGCCACGCTCGGGCTGCAGCGCAATCAGCGTGTTGCCGCGAAGGAGCGCGGCGAAGTGAAACGCGCCGTCGCGTATCGCGGGGTCAGCTTCAGGTTCGCCCCAAGCGGCGCTCAGCGCGTCTTGTAACGACTGTGGAAGAGAGGCGAGGGCGGCGCGATATTCCTGCGTCGGCCAGACAAGCGTTCGCGATGACAGTTCGGCCGCGAGGGGCGGGCCGTCGGCGATCGTGTAGCCGCCCTTGGTCAGATCGGACAGGATCGCCTCGGTCGATGCCAGCGCGTCGAGGCCAACCGCGTGCGCCATCTGGTCGGCGCGGCCGGGATAGGTGGACAGCACCAGCGCCAGCTTTCGCAACGGTGCCGGCGTCGTCGCCAAACGATGCCAGCTGGTGACGCGATCGGCGACCGCTTCGATACGCGCACCGTCGGCGCGATGGGCGAAGCGGGAATACTGCAAGTCCGGATCGCGCTTGCCGGGTGACTTGAAGCTGGTGACGCCGGCGAAGATACGCCCGTCCAGTTCGGGCAGTACCACATGCATGGCGAGATCGGCCGACGACAATCCGCGATCGGAGGCGGCCCAGTCCCGCTTGCGCGCGGTTGAGAGCGCGACCTGAAACACCGGGCATCCTGATACGTCGAGCGGCGAGGTGCCGTCGTCGCCGCGCGCGGAGAAGGCGGTGGCGTTGACCACAGCGGCGGGCGTCACCCTGCGAAGTGCGTCGCGCGTCCATTCGGTGGCGCCGGGAGCCTTGAGCGAAGGCACGAACAATCCGATCGCATCGTATCCGCGCGATCGGAACGCGCCGATCAAGGTATCAACCGGTTCGGTGTCGGCCGCCGTCAGGTAAGAGCGGTAGAAAGTGACAACGACCAGCGGCCGGTCGGTTGGTGTCGGCTCGGCGACGACACCGCGCGCAGGATCGTACCAACCGTGATCGGGAACAATTTTTTCGCCTTGGACCGGTCCGGCATAGAGACCTGCCGCCAGCGCCAATTGCGCCAGCGCGGCCTGCGCCGCCAAGGCGCCGCCGGCATCGCAAAGCGCGGAAAGCCGCCGCAAGGTCGAGACCGGCAGCGTCGAGAACGCATCGAGCTGGGTATCTTCACGCCCGTCGCCCGGCAGCACCGCCAGCGCGATTCCACGCCGCTGCGCGAGGTCGCGCACCTGGCTCAGGCCGTAGGACCAGTAGCTTTCGCCACCGATCAGCCGGATCAGGATTCCCTTGGCATCCGCAAGTGTCGCGTCGATGTAAGTATCGACCGACATCGGATGGCGCAGTGCGACCAGATTGGCCAGCCGCAACGACGGCAGCGTGCCGTTGGCGCGATGCCAGCCTGCTGCGAACGCGCCGAGATCGCTGTCGGAAAACGACAGCGCGACCAGATCGGCAGGCGTCTGCTCGAGATCATAGGCGGTTGCCGTCTCGTCAAGCGCGTAGCTGTCGCGGTAGCCGCCGTGCATGCCCGATCAGACCCCCAGCGTTGCCTCAATGGCGGCGCGGTCGATGTGGTGGCGTTCGGCAATCACGACCAGTTGCGATGTCCGGGGCATGTCACCCCACGGACGATCGAACTGGCTGCGCACCCGTTCGCCGACGGCCTGCACCAACAGCCGCATCGGCTTGCCCTTGACCGCGACATAGCCTTTTACGCGCAGGATGTTCTGTTCGCGCGCGAGGCGGCGGATCGATGCGGCCAAGACTTCCGGATCAACCGTTTCCGGCAGGCTGATCGCGACGCTGTCGAAATCGTCATGCTCGTGATCGTCTTCGCCGTCGTGGTGCGAGGGGCGGGCGGCGATATCGTCTTCGGCGGCGCTGTTGAGGCCGAGGATGACGCGGGGATCGATGATGCCGTCGGTCATCGCCAGCATCGGCACGGCGCGCGGCGACTCTGCGGAGATGATCGCGCGCGCGGCGGCCAATCCGGCATCGCCGGCCAGGTCAGCCTTCGACAGCAGCACGATATCGGCGCAGGAAACCTGGTCCTCGAACACTTCCGACAGCGGCGTCTCATGGTCGATGCTGTCATCCGCGGCGCGCTGGGCTGCGATCGCGTCGAGGTCGGGCGCGAACCGTCCAGCCGCGACGGCTTCGGCATCGGCCAGCGTGATCACGCCGTCGACCGTGATCCGCGAACGGATCGCAGGCCAGTCGAACGCCTTCAACAGCGGTTTCGGCAACGCCAGACCGGAAGTTTCGATCAGGATGTGATCGGGCCGCTGCGGCATCGCCATCAACGCCTCGATGGTCGGGATGAAGTCGTCGGCAACGGTGCAGCAGATGCAGCCGTTGGCGAGCTCGACGATGTTCTCGACCGGGCAATTTTCGTCGGCACAGGATTTCAGAATATCGCCATCGACGCCGAGCGTGCCGAACTCGTTGACAAGGATCGCCAGCCGCTTGCCGCCGGGATTGCGCATCAGATGGCGGATCAGCGTGGTCTTTCCCGAACCGAGAAAGCCGGTGATCACGGTGACGGGTATTTTGGCGAGATCGGTCATGCTGATACCATCGGCGGAATGCGGGCGAGGCTTTGCTTGCGGAAGATGGTCGGGCGCTGACGCCACGGCACGATGCCGTCGGGCGCTTCGGCATAAGCGGCGGCGCCGGAGAGAATTTCGGCAGCGTCGTTTTCCGACAGGCGGCCGTAGACATAGGACCAGCGGCCCGGCGCGCTCAGCGCGACCGAGCATCCCTGCGAGCAGGCGGAAAGACATTCGACCGGCACGATCTGTACGGCCTCGGGCGCGCCTGCGGCCAACAGCGCGGCATGCAGCTTCGTGCCCGGGCACGCCGCGCCGTCAGGCACGGTTTCTCCGGCTTTACAGGTGATGCAGACATGCAGCGAAACGCTCATCGTCTTGTCCCATACTTCCATACGAAGGGCAGGACAGGAGGCGGCGCGACCGAACAAACGGATCAGCGCATCCAACCGGCCGCGGAACACCCCGTCCGCCCGTTCAGTCTGTGCGCTGGCAGGTCTCCCGGCTTGCGGATTCAGGGTTTCCCCAACACTCACTCCACCTTCCCAGCTTATCGCCAGTGGCCTGGAGTGACCTAATCCGGTCACGGTCGCGGGGGCGGCAGCGCTTCGGGGTTCCCCCCTATCGCATTCCCTCTTCGCCTGTCATAGACAGGAACCAACGCTGCTTCACATGCGGAATATTCAGCTTCCTTGTCAAGCAACAGAATGTGCAATGACCCCAGAACCTGACCAGACCGAAGACGCCCGCCACGCCGCCAAAATGGCCAAGATCAAGGTTGCGCGGGACAAGATCATGGCCACCAAGCAAGGCGAAAAGGGCCTGATCATCGTCCATACCGGCGCCGGCAAGGGCAAGTCGTCCTCCGGCTTCGGGATGATCCTGCGCTGCATCGCCCATGGCATGCCGTGCGCCGTGGTGCAGTTCATCAAGGGTGCCTGGGATACCGGCGAACGCCGCCTGATCGAGGGCCATTTCTCTCAACTTTGCCAGTTCTACGCCATGGGCGAGGGCTTTACCTGGGAGACCCAGGACCGCGCCCGCGACATTGCCGCTGCTCGGGCCGGCTGGGAAAAGGCCAAGGAACTGATCCGGAACCCGGACATTCGGCTGGTGCTGCTCGACGAAATCAACATCGCGCTGCGTTATGATTATCTCGATGTCGCCGACGTCGTGACCTTCCTCAGGGAAGAAAAACCGCCGCTCACTCACGTCGTCTTGACCGGCCGCAATGCCAAGGAAGAACTGATCGAGATCGCCGACCTCGTCACCGAGATGACGCTGGTCAAGCATCCGTTCCGGTCCGGCATCAAGGCCCAACCCGGCGTCGAGTTCTGATCCCATGCGCGCGCTGATGATCCAGGGCGCGGGCTCCAACGTGGGCAAGTCGCTGCTGGTGGCGGGACTGTGCCGGGCCGCGAGAATACGCGGTCTCAGGGTCGCGCCGTTCAAGCCGCAAAACATGTCCAACAACGCGGCCGTCACCGCCGACGGCGGCGAGATCGGGCGCGCGCAGGCGTTGCAGGCGCTGGCTTGCGGGCTCGAACCCCACACCGACATGAATCCGATCCTGCTCAAGCCCGAAAGCGAAATGGGTTCGCAGGTGATCGTGCAGGGGCGGCGGCTGACAACGGTAAAGGCACGCGAGTATTCGGCGCTGAAACAGAGCTTGATGGCGCCGGTGCTGAAGAGTTTTGAACGTCTGAAGAAAAGCGTCGATCTCGTCATCGTCGAAGGCGCGGGCAGCCCCGCCGAAGTCAACCTGCGTCCCCGCGACATCGCCAATATGGGTTTTGCGCGCGCGGCCGACGTGCCGGTGGTGCTGGCGGGCGATATCGACCGCGGCGGGGTGATCGCCCAGATCGTCGGTACGCAAGTGGTAATCGATCCCGATGACGCGGCGATGATTGCGGGTTTCGTCATCAACAAGTTCCGCGGCGATCCACGGCTGTTCGACGATGGCTACACGTTCATCACCGAGCGGACGAAGTGGCGCGGGTTCGGCGTGCTGCCTTTCTTTCCAGATGCATCGCGGCTTCCGGCCGAGGACGCGCTCGATCTGCCGCGCGGGGGCGGGGCCGGCGGCTTTCGCATCGCCGCGTTACAGTTTTCGCGCATCGCCAACTTCGACGATCTCGATCCGCTGTCGCAGGAGCCGGGCGTCAGTCTCACCATGGTGCGGCAGGGCGAGGCGATCCCGGGCGATACCGATCTGGTGATCCTGCCGGGATCGAAATCGACGCGGGGCGACCTCGATTTTCTGCGCGCACAGGGCTGGGACATCGATCTCGCCGCGCATGTCCGACGCGGCGGTCATGTGCTCGGAATCTGCGGCGGCTACCAGATGCTCGGCCGCACCATCAGCGACCCCGACGGGATCGAAGGCCCGGCCGGCGAAACAGCTGGTCTGGACCTGTTGAAGGTCGACACCGTCATGACCGCCGACAAGCGCCTGACGCGCACCGAGGCGACGCACGCGGCATCCGGTGCGCCAATCAGAGGATATGAAATTCATATCGGCCAGACCTCAGGCGAAGCGCGCGCGCGGCCTTTCGCGCATATAGCAGGTGAAGCGGAAGGCGCGGTCTCGGCCGACGGCCGCGTGATGGGAAGTTATCTCCACGGCATGTTCTCCGGCGACAGCTTTCG
>JAIEPP010000386.1 GCA_019748335.1 Xanthobacteraceae bacterium | reverse complement strand
AACAGGCGGTGTTCCCAGGCCAGACGGACGACCGGGGCCACGATGCTCGCCGTCAGGAAAACCATGACGAGGTATTCGCGACCGAGCGCATCGGCCAGCGAGGCGAAATAGGCCCGCCAGTTGTAGTTTCGCCGCATCACCAAGGCGAGGAAGAGGCCCTCGAGCGTCGCGATGCCGATGAAGACCGGGAGCGCGAATGTGAGGATGGTGACGAGTTCTTTCACGGCCGATCTCCTGTCCGGCAAATGCGCAATCCGCCCTCGCCTCGAAATCAACCTGACATTTAAGGAGCTTCACGGCTTGCCGGCTTTGGAGCGCGGCTGGCCGAATCCTACGAACGGCTGGCCGATTCCGGAATCGGCAAGGCGGCGGCTTCATTGCCGAGGCGAGCGCGCCGGTATTCAGTCGGCGTCAGGCCCGTATGCGCCTTGAACGCCCGGTTGAACGGCCCGATCGAGCCGAAGCCGGCGTCGAGCGCAATCGTCAGGATCGGCACCTCGGCCTGGCCGGGATCGACCAGCGCGGCCTCCACCTCCGTGAGCCGATAGCCGTTGACGAAGGCGCTGAAATTTCGATGGCCGAGCTGGCCGTTGATCAGGCGGCGCAGCCGGTACTCCTGAACGCCGAGGGTTTGCGACAGCGACGCGATGCTGAGGCCCTCCTCGCGATAGGCCTTCCCCTCCACCATCAGCTGGCGAAGCGCCTCGAGCAGCACGGCGTCCTGCCCGGTTGCGGGCGGTGGTTGCCGCCGCTCGGCCTCGACGAGCGGCACCGAGCCGTCTTGTGGCGACGCCGGTGCCAACCGTTGCCTGATCAACAGGGACAGCCGCAGCCACGCATACACAAAGATGAACGCCATCAAGCCGATCGCATTGAAGAGACTGTAGGGAGGCTTGCCCAGCGTGCCGGGCCAGATCCGCTGCGATACGATAATGGAGGCGATGTAGAGTGCGGTGATGACAGCGAATTCGACGCGAAGTTGCCGCCGCCACTCCACCAGATCCCCGGCCCGGCCGGCCAGCGCATGCCAGACGCCGAATGCGACGAACAGCAGCGACGACGCCTCCTGAACGGCCACGACCGCAGGCGGCCAGCCATCCATTTCCCGCCAGGCGAGACCGGCGAGCCAGAGCCAGGCGAGCGCGTGATACCAGCGTGCCCTGAAGTCGTCATCGAACAGCGCCGCCGCCATGATCCAGAACACGGCCGGCGTGGCGATGCAAAGAATGTGGATCGGAATTTTCAGACCGATGTCGAGCGTCCAGAAGCCGGGCGCCGAATCGATCACGAACGCCGCCGTGCCGAGGAAGAGCAGCGTGGAGTAGCGGCTTAGCCGGCTGGTTCGCAGGTCGCGGGCGACGAGAAACACGATGAGGAGGAGAATGGCAACCGTCCCTCCTCGCAATGCGGCTTCAAGGGTCGACATGAGTTGCGCCGGTTGATGCGTGCCTCAAGATAGAGGATCGCACTCTGTCGCAGGTGTCAACCGGACCACGTCGGACGTTATCGCGTTGATTGGTGGAGCGTCGCAGACAGGTCCCAACTCAAACGAAAAAAGGAGCGGTCCCGGGACCGCTCCTTTCGCGTCTGACGTCGTTCAGGCCTTACGGACAGGGGTGACGCTGTCCGTCGTAACCGAGATAGGTGCCGGACGCCGGGTCATACGACTTGAAGCGCTGCGCGCAGTAGCCGGGATCAGCAACGTCGGAATCCACATTGCTGGAGACCACGTAGCCGGAATCGCTGTTGTCGTAATAGCCATTGTCGTAGGCATAACTGTCGCCGTAGTAGCCGTTGTCATAATAGTTGTTGCCGTAATAGCCGCCATAGCCGTAGCCGAGCGCGCTACCTGCGGCGAGACCGGCGGCAAAGCCGATACCCGGGCGATAGCCGTGACGCCAACCGCCGCCGTGCCAGCCGCTATGATTCCAATTTCGGCCGCCTCCGCTAGCGACCACCGGACCGCGACCGGCAAAGCCGGAGGAAGCCGCGCCGACGCTTGCGTTGGCGTTACGGAAACCGCCGCCGCCAAACGCCGCTCGCGGTGCTCCGCCGCCTACCGCGGCCGCACGAAAACCACCGCCGCCGGCCATGCCACCTGCGCGCATTCCGCCGCCGCCGAACGCCGCGCGCGGCGCTCCGCCGCCTACCGCGGCAGCATGGAAACCACCGCCGCCGCCCATGCCACCTGCGCGCATTCCACCACCGATGGCGCCGCCTCGGAAGCCACCACCGCCGCCGCCGTGGAACCCACCGCCTCCGCCACCGTGGAACCCACCGCCACCGCCGCCCATCCGCTGCGCCATCGCGGGGCTTGCCACTGCGAACGCAGCGGAAATCGCCAGCGCTCCAACCAATTTCAGATTTGCCATTTCAATTCTCCATCCTTTGATGGAAATGCAACGGCGGACTGATTTCATCGTTCCTACTTGGTCGAACGTTCACGGCAGTTTGAGCGGAACCTGCTACGCGCGATGCGTAACCACACCGGTCGGCGTCGCGAAACCTTCCAGCGTCCGGATCCGCTTTTCCAGCCACCAGCCGTATTCCGGCGACCAGTCCTCGAAGCGGGTGTTGATGCCGAGGTCGTGGGCCCAGTGCAGCGCGATGTTGGGATTGAACTGCGATTGGCGTCCGATGGCGATCAGGTCGGCCTGACCCTTTTGAAGGATGGCTTCGGCCTGCTGCGCTTCGAGAATGATGCCGACCGCCATGGTCGGAATGTCAGCCTCGTTGCGAACGCGCTCGGCAAACGGGACCTGGAAGCCGAGGCTTCGCGTCACTTGCGCCGCGGTCGCAGCACCGGCGATGCCGCCGGAGGAGCAGTCGATCACGTCGACGCCGCGCGCTTTCAATTCGCGCGCAAAGACGACGGTGTCGTCCATGTTCCAGCCTTCCTGCGTGCCATCGACGGACGAGACGCGTACGAACAACGGCATCGTAGCCGGCATTTCACGGCGCACCGCTTCGACGATCTCCAGCGGCAGCCGCATGCGCCCGGCGCGATCGCCGCCATACTCGTCGTTGCGGGTGTTGGAGACCGGCGAGAGGAACGACGCCAGCAGATAGCCGTGCGCGGTGTGGATCTCGATGGTGTCGAAACCGGCGGCCACCGCGTTGCGCGCCGCATGCGCCCAGGTGCCGACCATCGCCCTGCACTCTTCCGTCGTCAGTTGCCGCGGCGTCAGCCAGCCTTTCGCCACCGGCTCGGCCGTCGGCCCGACCGGCTGCCAGGTCTTGGCGCCGGCTTTCAAATTTTGTTCGGTGAGCGGTCCCATGCCCTGCATCGCGGTCTGCGAGGACGACTTGCGGCCGCCGTGGGCGAGCTGAATTCCGATCGCGGTGCCCTGCCGCTTCATGAAGGCGATCAGCGGCTTGAAGCTCTCGACCTGCGCCTCGTTCCAGATCCCGAGGTCGTGCTCGTTGATCAGTCCGATTTCCTCGACGCCGGTCGCCTCGACAAAGACGAGGCCGAAGCCGCCGAGCGCGTAGCGGCCGAGATGCACGAGGTGAAAGGTGCCGCAGGTGCTGCCGGGATCAGCGCGATAGTGCACCATTGGCGGCACCACGAGACGGTTTTTCAGCGTGAGGCCGCGAAGGGTCAGCGGCTGGAACAGCAGAGGCGATGGCGCCATGCCGCCGTTGGTTGATCCGTCCATCATACGCATGTCTCCCGGTGATTTCTGTTGTTCGTTGTGGCGCCCCATTGGGCAGCCGAAGCAGCCCGATTAGAAATGCCATGCGCGATGGCGTCAATGCGCAATGGCGAATAGACCTGAGGCAGCTGCCGCATGTGCGGTTGTTGGCATTTGGAAATGCGAGACCTATAGTATCGGGTCAACTTCACGCCAGAACGATCATCCATGCGGGTTTCAATCATCACTGGAGGCGGCTCCGGAATTGGCGCGGCGGTGGCGCGCCGTCTGGCGGCGCCGGACCAGCACCTGATGCTGCATGGACAGGGCACCGACGACGCCAGCCACGAGCGGTTGGACGCCGTTGCCGCGGAATGCCGAAGCCACGGCGCCCGGGTCGAAACAGGCATCGGCGATCTCGCGATCTCGGGCACGGCATCCGAACTGGTTCACGCCACGCGGGCCGCGTTCGGGGCGGTCGACACCATCGTGCATGCCGCCGGATTTGCGGACCGGCGCGGCTTTACAGAGTTGCCGCGTGTGGGGCTGGAGCGGTCGTTCGCGGTGATGGCGACGGCGTTTCACGAACTGGCCGCCGCCGCGCTGCCGGATCTGACGCGCGGGACATATGGGCGCGTTGTCGCCATCAGCAGTTTTGTCGCGCATCGCTTTGCGCCCGGCGCCACGTTTCCGGCTTCCGCCGCGGCCAAGGCCGCGCTCGAAGCGCTGGTCAAATGCCTGGCGATCGAACTCGCAGGCTCAGGCGCGACGGCCAATGTCGTGATGCCCGGCTACACCCGCAAGGACCAGGGGCGCTTTGGCGCGCTGGATACACAGGCCTGGCAATCGGCGGCAAAGGCCAATCCGCTCGGACGATTGGCCGAGCCTGACGAGGTGGCGGCACTGGTCGCCTTCCTGCTGTCGCCGGAGGCCGGACACGTGACCGGCGCGCTGTTGCCGGTCGATGGCGGTCTGACGTTGATGTGAAATCTTGGAGTGCGGGATCGATGGCGGACGGAGCAGCGAAAACAGACGTGGACGTCGTCGTGCTGGGTGCGGGGATCGTCGGCGTGTCGACGGCCTATGCGGCGCGCCAACGGGGCCTGTCGGTCGTCGTCGTCGACCGGCGCGAGCCGGGCAGCGAAACGTCTTACGGCAATGCCGGCATCCTGAGCAGCGGTTCGATCCTCCCGCTGAATCAGCCGTCGCTCTGGAAGTCGCTGCCGAAATATCTGACCAACCGGCACCACGCGCTGCGCTGGAATCCGGCTTGGGCGATCCGCAACGCCGGATGGATCGTGCGGTTTCTGGCCAATGCCACCGAGGCAACCACGCAGCCGCGGGCGACGGCGCTGCGCGGGTTGAGCGCCGCATCGCTGAAACTGCATCGGGAATGGATCGTCAAGGCGGGCGCGCCCGAACGCATCCGCGAGACCGGCTGGCTCAAGGCATGGCGCAGCGACGGCACCGCGGCGGCCAAAGCCGAACAGGCGCTGCTGGCCGAATACGGCATCAAGAGCGAGCTGCTCGATCGTCAGGCGATCTCCGCGCTCGAGCCCAACATATTGCCGGTCTACAAGGTCGGGCTGCTGCACTCGGAAACCGCGTCGGTGAATTCGCCGGGCAATGTGGTCAAGGCCTATGCGCGGATGTTGACCGGCTCCGGCGGCGAGATCCGTCAGTCGG
>JAIEPP010000635.1 GCA_019748335.1 Xanthobacteraceae bacterium | reverse complement strand
ATTTCCTTCAGCTTCAGCGCGCCTTCCAGCGCCAGCGGATAGCTGGTGCCGCGGCCGAGATAGAGCACGTCCTTGGACTTTGACAGCTCGCGCGCGAGCTTTTCGATCTGCGGCTCGATCGTCAGCGCCGCCGCCATCAGCCGCGGAATCTCGATCAGGCCATGCACCAGCTTGGCTTCGTCGGCGTCGGAGAGTTCGCCCCTCGCCTTGCCGGCGGCAACCGCCAGCGAGGCCAGCACCATCAACTGGCAGGTAAAAGCCTTGGTCGAGGCGACGCCGATTTCAGGCCCCGCCAGTGTCTGCAGCATGGTCTCGCATTCGCGCGCGATCGTCGAGGTCGCCACGTTGACCACCGCGAGCGTGTGGACGCCCTCGGCCTTGGCGTAACGCAACGCCGCCAGCGTGTCGGCGGTCTCGCCCGACTGCGAAATGAAGATCGCCAGATCGCCCTTGCGCAGCGGCGCCTCGCGGTAGCGGAATTCGGAAGCGACATCGACCTCGACCGGCACGCGGCCGAGCCGCTCGAACCAGTATTTGGCGACGTAGCCGGCGTAGCTCGCGGTGCCGCAGGCCACGATCGAGATGCGCTGGATGTCCTTGAAGTCGAACGGCAGCTTCGGCAGCATCACGCGCTCGCTTGCCATGTCGACATAGCGCGCCAGCGTATGGCCGACCACTTCCGGCTGTTCGTGGATTTCCTTGGCCATGAAGTGGCGATAGTTGGCCTTGTCGACCAGGAACGACGACGCGCCGGACTTCAGCACTTCGCGATTGGCGACCGCATTATGCTCGTCATAGATCACGCTGACTTCGCGCGACAGCACCACCCAGTCGCCGTCCTCGAGATAGCTGATGGTGTCGGTGAACGGCGCCAGCGCGATCGCGTCCGAGCCCAGATACATCTCACCGTCGCCATGGCCGACCGCGAGCGGTGAACCCTTGCGGGCGCCGATCATCAGGTCGTTATGGCCCTTGAACACGAAGGCCAGCGCGAACGCGCCGCGCAACTGCGGCAGCGATCTCTTCACCGCGTCCTGCGGCGTGTCGCCCTTCAGGAGATAGGAATTGACGAGATGGGCGACGACCTCGGTATCGGTCTCGCTGGTGAATTTGGCGCCCTCTTTCTCGAGCATGATCCGCAGCTCGCGAAAATTCTCGATGATGCCGTTGTGGACGACGGCGACGTTTTCCGTCGCGTGCGGATGCGCATTGCTTTCGGTCGGCTTGCCGTGGGTGGCCCAGCGGGTGTGGCCGATGCCGGTGTGGCCGGCCAGCGGTTCGGCGTTTAGCCGCTTTTCCAGGTTCTTGAGCTTGCCCTCGGCGCGACGGCGCTCCAGGTGATCGCCTTCCAGCGTGGCGACCCCTGCGGAATCGTATCCGCGATATTCCAGGCGTTTGAGCGAATCCACCAGCAGCTCCGCGACCGGGCTGCGTCCGAGAATGCCGACAATGCCGCACATGCGGTTGAATATCCCCAAATCGTCGAAAATTTGCCAAATCAGCGCCGGCTTCTCTTAACGAAAAACGGCGGCGTCCAGATACTCAATAATTATTGCGGATTGAGACAGTCTTAAGCGGAAAGCTTAATAACGCGAAGCCAGTCCGGGATCCGTCGGGCCGGGCTGCCCGCGCCAACACGCGTTAACGATCTCCCGGCGTTGATCGCCCGGAGTTTTGCATGCCGGCAGCGGTCGAAACTTTTTCGGACATTTGTCGAATTCCGGTCCGCCCGTTCGTCTATGTCGTGAAGGCCAGGCAACCGGCCCATCGGCAGACTGTTACGGGAGAAATCATGACGCAGTATCTGGTGGCCATTCACCATCCCGACGGCTACGACCCGTCCGCCGAGGACGAGGCAATCTCTCGCGATATCGACGTGCTCAACGACGAGATGAAGGCCGCCGGCGTCCGAATTTTTGTCGGCGGGCTGGGCCCGACAAGCCGCGCGACGTCGATACGGGCGAAGCCCGATGGCAAGTTTCTCATTACCGACGGGCCGTACCTGGAGACCAAGGAGCACGTGGGCGGCTTTTGGGTGCTCGAAGCGGCTGACCTCGACGAAGCGCTGGCGTGGGGGCGCAAGGCCGCCGTCGCCTGTCGGGCGCCGGTCGAGGTGCGCCCATTTCATTGACACGCACCGCAATTCGAATCAGCCGCCTGATCAGGCGGGTCAGCGGTCAGTCGCACCAGTCGCGCCCACGGCCAGCACTGCAACGGCCTCGTTCAGGGAAGTATCGGCATCAGCCAAACGTCCCCGCTGACACTCCAGCCAATCGAGGTCCGATTTGATCCTGGCGCTTTCATCGCCGAGCATCCGCGTCACCTCGGCAAGTTGCGGTCCACCAATGCCCCTGCTGCCAGACACCATATGCTCGGCGCTGATGGTCTCCTTGAAAACGGCTTCGCCTAGCGGAAAGTCCTGCTTGGTTTCTTCCCTGTAGATACGGGCAGCTTCAGCATGGGGAATTTCGTTCAATTGGATTCCCTTTGAGCGGCCGTAGTTGGTCAGCAAGGACGCGTAATGATGACCGATACGGAACGGCACGTCCGCCGTCCTCAGCAATGCGTCCGCGATTTCGGATGTCGTCGAATAGCCGGCATTCACTTCGGCCAAAGCGCGGTCCTTGTCGACCAAGAGGCCATCCATGACCTGCTGGAACAGGCCGTAGACCTGCAGCGGCCTTTCGCTGGGAACGGGATCGTAGCTGCGGGAGTCGAACATTCCGGTACGGTTGTTGTGGGCGAGGAGGAAGACGGTCTGCATCTCGCCGACCAGGATACTGCTCTGGGTCCGAAGCTGTTCGAGGGCGGCCGGGTTTCTCTTCTGCGGCATGATGCTGCTGACCCCGGTCAGCCTTCCCTCCGATAACAGGAACCACGGCGACGGCTCGGCGTATTGCGCATGAATGTCCTGCGCGAACTGACCGAGCTGGATGGCGGAGATCTGCAAGGCGCTCGCGACTTCGAGGCTGCTGTCGACAGACGAAAGATGATTGGCGTCGTAGGAATTTTCGACAAGACCGTCGAACCCCAGCAAGTCGGCGAGCCGCCTTCGGTCGACCAGGAAGCTCGACGTCCCCAACGCCGCCGCGCCCAGCGGGCTCTTGTTGATCCGGCGCCAGGCCTGTTGCAGACGCTCGCTGTCGCGCGCCAGCGCGGACGCTAGCGCCAGCAGATAATGCGCGAATGTCGTCGGTTGGGCCTGGACGCCGTGGGTGTAGGCCGGAATGATGGTCTGCGTGTGCTGCGCGGCCAGCGCGAGAAGTTTTTCCCGCGAGACGGCCAGAGCCTCAAACGCTTTGAGAACAGCGTCCCGCAAGGACATTCGTGCGATGGTCGCGCCGATATCTTGCCGGCTTCTGCCGATGTGAAGTCGCGAGGCGTCCTGCCCCACCATGGCGATCAGTTTGGGTTCGAAATCGAGATAGTCGGCGGAGCGTTGCACGCCCGATGCCTGCTCGTTTGCGATCACCCGCGTGATCCCGTTGGCGATGGCAGCGGCGATCGGATGCGCAACAAGCCCACCCTCGTCCAGCATGACGATCGAGGCCTTGTTGATCCGGTCGAAAAACTCGACCGACCGCCCGCCTCCCCGCGAGCCCCGGTTGAAATCGCCGGATGTCATCCGATCGTCCGGGCCAGCACGTCGAGCCAGTTGGTCGAGCCCAGCTTCTTCAATAACGGCTCGGAATATCCGCTTTGCCGGAGAGCGTCGACCAGCACCGGCAGCCCGGCCGCCGAGCCGATCCTCGCCGGCACGACTGCGCCATCGAAGTCCGATCCGAACCCGACATGGTCCTCGCCGAGTTTCTCGATGAGATAGTCGAGCTGACGCACCATCAACGCGATCTCGGTATCCGCGCTCATGCCGCCGTCGGAACGAAGAAAGCAGGTGGCGAAGTTGAGACCGACCATTCCGCCGGTGTCGCGGATGGCAGCCAGCTGCCGGTCGGTCAGGTTTCTTGGCGATGGACACAAGGCATGCGCGTTGGAATGCGTCGCGACCAGCGGTGCTTTCGAGAGGCGGGCGACGTCCCAAAAACCCTTTTCGGTGATGTGCGAGAGATCGACGAGGATCTTCATGTCGTTGCAGGCGCTGACGAGCTTCTCGCCGGGTGTCGTCAGGCCGTCGCCGAGATCAGGTCCGGCAGGGAAATGGAAGGGAACGCCATGGCCGAAGATGTTGTTGCGGCTCCAGACCGGCCCGAGCGAGCGCAGACCCGAGGCATACAGCAACTCCAGAAAATTCAGATCGCCGTCGACGGCTTCGGCGCCTTCGAGGTGCAGAACCACCGCCAAGGTCCCGCGCTCGATCGCCGACGTGAGCTCCGCGGCCGTCCTGCAGATCGCTACGGCCCCCTTCGACTCGCGCACGATCCGCAGCAGGATGGCCAATTCGCCGGAGACCGATTTTCGCGCCTCTTCCATGCTCAGCGGAGGCGGAAGCGGCAATGCGTATTGGCCGCCGGTCATCTGCTGACCGAGCGACGGAGACTTGCCGACCGCGGGCGAATACATCGCGAAGAACCCGCCCACCAGGGAGCCGGTTCTGGCTTTCTTCAAGTCGATATGGCCGGCGTCCTCTCCGCGCAGAAAATCGGACACCACGTCGCTGGACGCCGACTTGTAAAGCCGCAGCAGGACGTCGTTATGGCCGTCGAAAATGGGGGTATTGGTTGTCATCGTTTCTCGGCAAGCGCCAACGGACCTCGCAAATGCGATCCATCTTGGTCATGGCTGACCTCATTGCAAGCGCAAAACGGATGCGGCCTGCGCGGCCACCTGCCGGGATGGTATTGGTCGTTGACGCGAAATCGCGGAGCCGGGTCTCGTCCCCCAATTGCAACCGGACGTAATCAGCGACCCGCCGATCAGCCGCAGTTCCAGACCGGCCCGATCGGGGTCTGGGTCCAGCACGGACCAAACGAGCCGCCGTTATAGCGGCCGCCGTAGAAGCCGGGCCGGCCGAAATAGTGCCAGTTGTCGTCATAGCCGTAATATTGAGGGACCGGATCGATGTACCAATGGCGGCGGTCGCGGCTCGCGAGGCGGCGCATCGCGTTTTTCTGGGCGTAAAGCGGCAGGGTGTTGTTCAGCGGCTGCTGATAGCCCGGCAGAAAGCCGTAGCCGTGCCAGCGCGGCGCGGACCGCTTGTGAAGCGGCGCGGCCGATGCGGCGACGGAGACCAGCGAAACCACGATGGCGATGGACAGGCAGACAAGACGTGACATGACAGGACGTGACATGGGCGAACCATAGACAGTCGGCCGTTGGGTGACCATT
>JAIEPP010000570.1 GCA_019748335.1 Xanthobacteraceae bacterium | reverse complement strand
AAGCGGTGAGCCGGCGTCCGAGACTAGCCTGGACACATATCAGCCCGCTTGCTTCGCATGGGCGTTGCGCGGGCTCTGTGCTGAAGGAGCTGACGATGAAATATGCTGCATTTCCGGCTGCCATCCTCGCGCTTGTCTTCACGTTCAGCGCGGCTTCAGCGCACATGATGTCGTGCTCGGGGGATCTGTCAAAAATGACCGCCATGATGACGGCGATGCCTGACGGCCCGCACAAATGGGAGATGAACAAGCATCTCGCGATGCTGAATGCGGCGATGGCCAGGGATGGCACCCGCGGATGCGGCGTGGCGATGAAGCAGATGATGGGCGGGTCGAAGATGGGGATGATGAAGTCGGGAATGTGAACCAGTAGCTGCTGACGCTGCGGAACGCTGTTGTCTCCGACAACCTGTCGGCCTGCGCGCGCTGCGCGCAATCGTTGCAGGGTTTACCGAGGACCTTCTCTCGCGCGCCGATGCCGGAAGCCTCGGTGGTGCAACAGGCTGCCATCAAGACGGCGCTGGAGGGGCTAGGTCTGCTGAGGGGAAGCAGGAGCAGGCGGCCGAATAGGTCACGCGCTGGATGCGTGATCGCGACGCCGTCGCGGTCGGTCCTGGTGGCCTGCAGCGCCTTGGATAGGGGTCTAGATTCCGAGGACCCAGATGCCGAGGATGGCGCCAAGTACCGCCAGTCCGCTGATGGTCCAGCCAACGGCGTAGGCCGGGCCGGAGGTCTCGGGTTGATCGACCATCGAGTCGTGCCAGTGGGTCATTCCAACCTCCCGGAAGAGAGTGCTCCCTGTCGTCGTTAGGTCTCGAACGTATGGATTAGGTTCAAACAACGGCGCGCGATGAAAGTTCCCGGTTTGGGCCATTGCCTGGCCGCGTTGACTCCCTGAGGATCGATCGTAGATTGCCCAGGTTCCCGCACCGGGAATGGGGCCGCGGGACGGCTGCGCCACTCGCTGCTCCCCAAAAAATCTCAAGAAAATTGCAGGAAACTCCATGAAGGATTTTGCCGGAAAATTCGCCGTGATCACCGGAGGCGGCACGGGCATGGGCCGCGAACTGGCGCGCCAGCTCGTTGCCGAGGGCTGCAATGTCGCGATGTGCGACATCTCGATGGAGGCGATGGCCGAAACCAAGCGGCTGTGCGAGGCCGAGAAGCTGCCGCAAGGCCTGCGCGTCACCACCCATGTCGCCGACGTTTCGATCGAGGCCCATCTGCAGCGCTTTCGCGATGAACTGATCGAGCAGCAGGCGACCGACAAGATCCATCTGCTGTTCAACAATGCCGGCATCGGCGGCGGCGGCAGCCTGTTCACCAATACGCGGGAGCAGTGGGAGCGCACCTTCAACATCTGCTGGGGCGGCGTCTATCTAGGCGTCCGCACCTTCCTGCCGCTGATGATGAAGGCCGACGAGGGTCATATCGTCAACACCTCCAGCGTCAACGGTTTCTGGGCCTCGGTCGGCCCGGGCGTCTCGCACACCGCCTACGCTTCCGCAAAATTCGCGGTGAAGGGATTTACCGAATCCCTGATGAACGATCTCAGGCTCAACGCGCCGCACCTCAAATGCTCGGTGGTGATGCCCGGGCATATCGGCACCTCGATCGTGTCGAATTCGCGCAAGGTTCAGAGCGGAACGGATTCCGACGAACTGAGCGCGAATGAGGTCTTGGGCGCGCGCCAACGCCTCAAGGGCATGGGCATCGATACCGATGCGATGTCGGACGACGACATCCAGAAGATCGCGCTCGACCGCGCCCGCAGTTTCCGCGACGAGGCGCCGACCTCAGCTGCCGCCGCGGCGAAAATCATCCTCGACGGCGTCAAGGCCGGGCAATGGCGTATCCTGGTCGGCGACGACGCCCACAAGCTCGACGAGCGCGTGCGGAAGACGCCGGACCAGGCCTACACGCCGGAGTTCTACAAGAGCTTTGCCGAGGAGGTCGGCTGGCGCTTGGGGTAACCCGGGTCGTTATTATCCACGCGCGACGCGCGCGCGAGAGCCGGCGCGGTAGGCGAGGCGGGTATGCCCTGCGCAATAGGGCGCGCCTTCGAGCGGGGTGTTGCCGCAAAAGCAGAAATCCTCCGCACCGGGCGTAGAGATCGGCCAGCGGCAGCTTTGCTTGCCGAGTTCGAGCAGCGAGCAGCGATGCTCGCTGACGACCGGCGCGCCGAGCACAGGTTCGCCGTTCTCGTAGACCGATCGCAGCATCTGGAACTGGAGTCTGGGCGTGGATTTGGCGGCGCGCTCCTTCTTGGGCAGACGCGGTTCGGCGTTGAACTCGCCGCGCGTCAGACCGAGGCGGGAAAGCTTGCCGATCACAGCGTTGCGGCTGACGCCGATTTCGGCGGCGATCTCGCGGCAGGAAAGGCCGGCTTCAAAATGGCTCTTGAGGTGTTCGACGCGTTCGGTGGTCCAGGTCGGTCCAATTGCAAACATGTTGGCGGTTCCAATCGTTGAGCCGCCGCATTCCTTCTCGTCAAGGCGTTCTGCCATTGTCGCGGATCGCAAGCAGCCCGTCCTTGATGGCGAGCCGAATGCCTTCCTCGATCAGAGTCTTCGCAACGCCGGGAACGCTGGTACCGTGGGTGCCCTGTCTCACCAGTTTTTCGAGGTAGCTGATGGTCGAGAGTGCCAACGTGACTGGAACGCGGTCGGTTTCGGCTTTTTCTGTAGCCATGAGGAACGCTAACTTCTAAACGCTGTACTGAAAAGTATCTATTTAGACTCTATTAAGTTATGGCGGCTGGAGTCAACCGGTGAACGGTATATCCTGTTATCCATTTGTAATATAACATGAAAATCGGAAACTGTCGGATGGTGCCGGCGGGGATTTGGGTGTACGCGGCTCCGCGCACCCCGCATCTGGCGCCGCCGGGACGCGGCTAAACGATGCGGCCATCACCGCATTTCGCGATTGCCTCACCTCGTTCGCAACGGCGATGATGTCCGGGGAAAGCGGCGTCGGGCGCGATGACGGTAACGAACGGACTCTACTCCATCCAAATCGAAATGCGGGACGGCGGGCATGGCCACGCCTCGGGCGTCCTGATGCTGATCGACGGCGCCATCGCCGGCGGCGACTCGCATTTCTACTACACCGGCACTTACAGTGCCGATCGCGGCAAATGGCGCGGCGAACTGACCACCAACGAGCACACCAAATCGGTTGGCGTACTGCCGCTGTTCGGCGGGCGCGAAGTCACCTGCGGCTTTACCGGCACCTATGCCGGTGACGGCGCGGAGGTAGATGGAACCGCGCTGGTCGGAAAGACCAGCGTATCGTTTCATGCCAGGCTCGCGCTGCAATCGGCGCTATGAGCATCAGGCCGCGGCGAATTGATCTGCCACAGGTCAATGGGTGTTGCAGCTACTTCCTGGCAAATGTCAGGTTGCAGACCCGAACCTCGTTGCGCTTTCCGCTGCCGCGGGCGCCATCGAATTGGGCATCGACCGTATAGCGGTATTCGCTCCCGGCCTTGATCTGGCCAACGGAAAATTTGCTGTCACCGGTGAGACCCCGCACGTTGAGCTTCGCCTTTCCGTCCTTGGCGATCTCGCCCTGCATCGACAGCCAGTTGGATTTTCCCGTCGACTGGTCCTCGGCGCGAAGAACGCCATCCGCAACGGTCGCGGTCAAATACCTGGTGTAACCGAGAACCGATCCCTGGTTTGCGCAGGTGACCGTCACATCCCATGTGCCGTCAAAATTCCCGGTGCCGCTGGCCGCCGCCGAAGGCGCGCCTGCTGGCGTTGCGAGCGCCGCTTTCTGCTTCAGTCCCTCGATCCGGGCCTTGGCGAGATTGGCGAACGAACAGGCCGGAAATCTCGAAATGTGATCGTCGTAAGCTGCGATCGTGCCGATCGACTCGGCCGCCTTCCAGTGCGCTTCAGCACTTGAGCAGGCATCGACAGGCGCAGATGGCGCGGGGGGAGTGATGTTGATCGAAACCGGTCCGTTCAAATAGAACTTCCCGATGATCGACAGCGAAAGCTCCGGAAGCTGCGACTTGCCGCTGCTGTCATAGACGTCGGAGCCGATCTCGCGAAAGATGTCGCCAATTTCGTGCGGGTCCTCGATATGTTTGAGGAAGGCCGCGGTGTAGGGGCTGTTGCGCCCGTTGCCGTCGTCGGCCGTTTGCCCGGCTTGGGTGGAAAAAGAGACAATGGTCCCGAGCGGGGCCTCAATTTTGGACAGGCCCTGCCGAATCATCACGCCTCGGCTTTGCCCGATCGACCGCTTCAGGCTCTCCGACAACGGATTATCGCGGCAGGAATCCAGCACCAGGATCTTCAGATTTTTGGCCTGTTGCAGGTCATTCATGATGTCATCGACGCGCGTGAAACGCTTCAGGTCGGCCTCATCATCCAGCTTGGCGTCCACCGGCATCAGATAGTTGACGCCGTTAAACTGCATCGCGTGGCCGCTGTAATAAAACAGGGCGACATCAGCGTTGCGCGCGGCGCGGGAAAATCGGATCGCCGCGTCCTGCATTTCGGCCTGGCTGAGGTCGGCACCGGAGATGACCTCGAAATTGCTTCGCTTCAGTGCCGCCGTCACATCCGCGGCGTCGTGCGGCGGATTGATCAAGCCTGCTTTATGAGCATAGGCGCCGTTGCCGATGACCAGCGCCACCCGCTTGTCCGCCAATGCCGGGCCGCAGCCGAGCCAGCAGGCGGCGAGCAAAATCGCGCAGAGTTTGGAAAATGCTTTCAATGGAATAATCCCCAGGTCCAATGCCAGCAGACTATTCGAGAATGCCAAAACCGCAACGCCGCTCATGTGATCCCTGTCACAGGAACGGCGGCGATCAGGGGTATTTCAGGCCTCCAACTCGATCTTGACCGGGAACTTTTGCAACAGTCGTTGCGCGGTGACCGCCTTGTCCGGGGGCGCCTTGATGCGCAGAAACAGTCCGCGCGAGGGATCGGTGATCGCCTCGACGCTGACGTCTTTTGCCAGACCTTCGCTCGCCAGCAATTCGCGCGCGGCTTCGCCGGCGGCGATCTCGCGCAATTTCGGCTTGAAGATCTTTCCGATCGGCGTCACCGGCATTTCGGCGATGACCGATACCGCACGGGGCCGCGCCGGCGGCTCGAGGATTTTCTCCAGCACGAAAGCGGAGAGTGCCAGCGGGTCGACATGGACGCCGGGCTGCACCGAGACGAACAGCATTGGCACTTCGCCGGCATGGGCGTCGGGGCGACCGACGGCGGCGGCCAGCGCAACGCCGGGAAAGCCGAGGGCGGCGTCCTCGATCGAACGCGGGT
>JAIEPP010000203.1 GCA_019748335.1 Xanthobacteraceae bacterium | reverse complement strand
CTCAACCGGCACCAGATCTCGGCGCACCACCCGCCCCATTACCGCGCACAAATTTGCGCCTCTCTCAATTGAACCAAACCGTCCATTCTCGCGTCATATCCATGTGAAGCAAGTCGTCCCCCTTGCTTCCCCCCATGAAAGCCCCGCTTCCCCCAAGGCGGGGTTTTCGCTTTGGAGACCGAACATGCCGGAATGGCTGAAAGCAACGCTGGCGCTTGCGGTTCTGACCGGGTTCATTGGCTACGCGTTCTGGCGCAGCCGCGGCGTCAAACCCTCGAAGACCAACCGCGACGATTGGCCGACCCTGACCGGTGGCGGCGGCCTGTGAGTTCTAGTCCGGAACCAACTCCCGTTTCCCTCGTTCTCCCCGCATGAAAATTCGCGAAGAAAACTGCAATATGTTCCTGCTCGCCGTCGTCACGGTGTTCACCGTGGTGATTGCGGCCAGCGCCAGTTGGGTGGTGCCGAAAGACAAGACGCCGGTTCAGTTCGCGGAACGGACAACACGCGTCGAGCAGGCTGCGGCCGACAAGTCGGTCGTCTACGTCACCGACCAGCCCGCCGTTCGCGTCGTCGGAGCGCCGTTCGTGCTGAACACCAATCCGCGCGAACGTTATTAAACCACCGCGTCCGTGCGGCTAGGCTCGCGGAACCTGCCAGCTCTACATGTGCACCTCAGCATGCGTAAGTGTCACAGTTTTGTCACCTTGCGAACAAAATTGAAGCTGTCCACTTCCAATTCACCAGGCGCCCTTGCTTCCACATATGCCGTTTGATGGAGTCATCGAGGCTGAGGTGTCTCATGAAATGGATGCGGGAACGCGATCTCCTGATCGCGCAGACGATGGCGTTCGTTCAATCGGTGACCGGCAAGAAGCCGGAGGCCGATAGAACGGTTGCGATGTCAGTCGACTTTCTCTCGGTCGGGGCGTCGGAGACCATCGTGACGTCAGCGCCCGTGACGTCAGCGCCGATGCCGGACCTCGAAGCCCTGCTGTCCGAGGCCGTCGCCGCCGAACCGTCACGAGCGTCAAGAGAAGCGCCAAGAGAAGCATTGAGGCCGGTGCAGACGATCGCGCGCGCCGACCTGCGCAGCGGCTTCCAGTCGGAGATTTCCGAGATCAAGGCGCGAGTCGCCAATTTCCGCGCCCATCAGGAGCGGTTCAACCGCGAGCGCGAGGACTATTGCAGCGCCACCATGGCCAAGGTCCACGCCGCGCTGCGCGATCGGCCCGGATCTTCCTGGCTGGAGAAATAGCGCCCAGCCGCGCTTGTTCCGGAATCATCCCCTGCCGATCTTCTCCAGCACCGGAAGAAGATGCGTCAGAAACGCCTGGGGGTCCTCGCTCATCGGAAAGTGGCCAAGGCCCTTCATGATCGTGACCTCGGAACCCGGGATACTTTTCGCCACGGCCAGCGTCTCCTCCGGCGTGCAGGAATAGTCGTATTCGCCGGACAACAGAAACAGCGGACAGCGCCTTGTGTCGATCTCTGCCACCCGGCCGCGGATATCGCCGTCGAGCTTGTAGAAATACAGATCGCCTTTGAAGATGCCGGGGCCACCCTGCATGTAGTGCCACAGCGTCTCCCAACGCTCCTTTTCCGGCGCATCGGGGCCAACCAGCCCGGAAACGATGGCGCCGCAGACCTCGCCGCCATGCACGTCCGGCCGGTGCAGGAAATTGAGATCGTAATAGGGATCGACATGGGCGCCCGCCTGCAGGCCGATGATGGCGCGGAAACGTTCGGGATGTTCGAGCGCCAGATGCAGCGCGATCCGGCCGCCGATCGAACAGCCCATCACGATCGGTCTGTCGAGTTCGAGCGCGGCCGCGATCTCCAAAATCATGGTCGTGTATTGCGCCGAGGTGAGCTGATACTCTTCCTCATGCCAGCCCGCCGGCGGCGACGACTTGCCGTGCCAGGGCATGTCGAAGGCAATGACGCGATGTTTTGCGGTGACGCGGGCGTCGTTCATCAGGCCGCGATATTGCCGCCCGTCGCTTCCCGCGGTGTGCAGGCACAACAGCGGCGTGCCCTCACCCGCTTCCTCGACATAGACGCGGTGCGGCCGGCCGAACAAATCGAGATGCATGTAGCGGCCGGTGATCGGCTCGAACCGCGCGCTCATGCCGTCGCTCCCTGCGCCCGCAGCTTGGCGAGTGCTTCCTTGAAGTAGCGCAGATGGGACATGAATACCTGCAGGTTGCCTTCGGCTTTCAAGACGCGGCGCTTGACCAGCGCCAGCAGATCGTTGGAGCCCGGCGGCGGCCGCGCACTCCAGAACTTTTTCCACTCCTCCTCGGGCGCCCGAAGCGCAAAGGACGAGGACGGCATCACGAACGGGCCTGATGCCACCGATACGATACGGCCTTCGAAGATTTGGATCAGCCAGCAGGTCTGCCCGACCTCCAGCAGGAACGTGGTCGTCAGATACCGACCGCGCCGAACCAGCCCCTCATCTCCATTGACCCGCTCTCGCAGCGTTTCGATCATTGCTCGTCCCCGCCCTCGGTATCGGCCCAGCCGCAGTCGGGGCGTACACTCGTTTTTTCCATGATGGGGGGATTGGCGGTGGCGTCAATCGCCGGGCTTTTCGAAAACGCTATTTCAAAGCCAGGCGCATACCAGCGCCACGTTGGCCGCGCAGGCAACCAGCAGTACGACGGTGAGCGTCAGTTGGACACGCTCGCAGGAGCTCTGGAGGATCGTTCGCATGGCCGGAAACATCCGGCGATTCTGGCTGGCGAGTCTCGGGGATTCTTTTTTGCCGGATTTACCCCTCGTTAAGGACTCAGGGACTCCCCAAAAATGGACCGAAACGGGCGAATTTTATCCCATTTGGGCCACTAATACCGGCCGGCATACCAGCCAGCCTGCAACCCGGATCCGGCTTCCGCGTTGACGCTTTTTACCGGAGCCAACCATGCCCTACGCGCTGTTCTGTAACGACGCCAAGCTCAGCAAGACCTATCCGAGCGAGGCCGACGTCTGGAAGGTGGCACAGAAGAGCGGCCTCGTGGTCGACGTGGTCTCCGAGGACGCCAAGGTGGCGCCACGCCCGGTGCTGGACAACGGCTACGAGATCCGGCCCTGCCAGCCCGACCCGCACGAAGACCCGGCGCGAAACAAGGCTGAAGCCGAGCGGGACGCCCTGACGGAAATTCAGCTGGCTTCGTAGGACGCCGTCGTACCTAGCCGCGGCTCGCGCGAACCTCGGACCGGGGTTGCGCATCGCGGGTTCGACACTCCGCATCGCCCGGAAGGACGACCATCAGCCTGGTGAGAAATTGCGCTCTACGGCGTCGCTGATACCAGCGACGCCTGCTCCGAAGCCAGCGAGACGCAGGCCTTGCGCCGGTGCAGCCCCCTGATCGCGCCGGTCACCTTGAGCACCTTGCCAGACGGGCAGGACGAATCCTGCACAAAGGCGATTTCATAGGGCGCCAGGATCAACGGTTCGGATTTGAGGACGGTTTGTGCAAAGCACGGCAACGCCGCCGCAGAAAAAATCAGCCCTAACGCAAAAGCACGCATGTGTGTTGTCCAACCAGCCGGCCGAACCATAATAACTCAACATGACAAAAAAGTTTCGTGCGCTGCAAAAATTATTTTCGGCGGGCAGGAAATGGAGTTTTCCCCGACGCCGCCATCCGCCAAACAAAAAGGCCGGCGGGAAGCCGGCCTTTTCGCATCTCGGAAACAGTTGGCGATCAGTATTTGGCGGCGACCGGTCCGCCCCAGCCAAACCGGTAGTTCACGCCGACCTTGACGGTGTGCTCGTCGTTGCGGAACGAGCGGCCGGCGATGTCGGCGGGGCCGGTCGTGAAGTTGGTATTGCCGAAATTGTAGTACTGGTACTCGGCCTTGGCCGACCAGTTCGGCGCGAACATGTATTCGAGACCACCACCGACAGTATACCCGTCCTTGTGGTTGCCATTGGTGGTAAAGCCCTGCGGCACACCGGCGGCGGTCACGCCGATATTGTTGCCGTCACGCCAGGCGTAACCGCCCTTGGCGTAAAGCAGCGCCGGACCCCAGGTATAGCCGACCCGGCCGGTCACCGAGCCGAGCTGGTCGGTATTGGAAGTCACCAGCGTACCGCCCGGGAACAGCAGCCCGTTATTGTTGCTGTTGGGGAGCCAGCTGTACTGGGCCTCGATGCCCATCACCCAGTTCGGCGCGAACTGATAGTCGAAACCGGCCTGCACGCCGCCGAGAAAGCGGGCGTCGCTGCCTTGCAGGGAATTGTCGCCAGCAAAGGCGCCGCCGAGATGGCCGCCGATGTAGAACCCGGTCCAGTTGTAGACCAGCGCCGGCGCGGTGTAGACCGGCGCCTTGGAATAGGTGCGGGCCGGCATGTCAGCCGCGACAGCCGGAGCCGCTGCCAAAGATACCGATAGGGCGGCCAGCGCGGCCGCGCCGAGCAGAAACTTCTTCATCTTCAATCCCCATTACGTCCGTTGCGATATCAAACCAAACAACGTGACCTCAATTAGGTTGCTTTGGGGCAAAGCCGGCGCACCGATGGCGCGCAACTGTGACGGCTTGGCCACAAAGCGATTTAGTTCCCTCGCATGTAAGGTTTTTTCCTGCGTTAATCCGCCGGTTTCCCGCTTTGTTGATGTCCGGGATAACTAAGGCAAGGTTCAAGCCTCGCCGAAAAGTGATCGAATTTCGTTCACCTTTTCGACCCGAAGCACATCCCGTTACCGACCCCGGTGGGATCACGCGAAAGGCCTGAAACCGGACAACCCTATCGGGTCAGCTTCTCCATTTCGGGGAACGCCGCGTAAACCGCGCCTGCGCAGGGCTCGCTGGTGTTTTCGACCAGACGGTCGAGCCGGCCGTCGACAAACAGGATCGCCCGCTCGCGCGGCTCGCGATAGCCACCGTCCGAATCCTTCGCGGCAAAGCGCAGGCAGGTGACATAGCGCAACCGTCCGCCGACGGTGCGCTGCACCGGTTCGGCCACGACCGCGTCATGAATGCCGGCAGGATTGTTGAGATAGCTTCGCATGAACGCCAGCACTTCCGCGCGGTAGTTCCTGGGAAAGGGCTGATCGGCGACGCCACGATCGTCGGTATAGGTGATCGACTTGACGTCGTCGCTGCCGGCACAGGCCGAAAGCGCGATCGGCAACAGCAGGATCGCCGCAAATTTTGCTGATGTCCCCACGCCCAACTCTTTGATCTGCCCCTGGAGGTCCTCTTAGACCTCCCGCCGGGCAATTGGAATTCGCATCTTGGTTATCAAGCAGAGGTCGGAAGGCACTCATC
>JAIEPP010000436.1 GCA_019748335.1 Xanthobacteraceae bacterium | reverse complement strand
CTGTGTCGGTCGGCATCGGGGCCTGCGGCAGATAGATCGTAAATGTCGCGCCGTGGCCGGGCTCGCTCGCAACCGAGATGTCGCCGTCGGATTGCTTGGCAAAGCCGAACGCCTGGCTGAGGCCGAGGCCGGTGCCCTTGCCGACCTCCTTGGTGGTGAAGAACGGTTCGAAGATAGTCTCGAGCAGCGCAGACGGGATGCCGATGCCGGTGTCGGTCACGGTGATGGCGACGAAATCGCCGCTGCGGGCGGGCTGGGCGCGCAGCGGAGGAATCGCTTTCACCTTGCGAACCTGGATGACGAGGCGCCCCTCGCTGTTCATGGCATCGCGGCTGTTGACCGCGAGATTCATCAGCGCGGTCTCGAACTGCGCGACGTCGGCGATGGCAAAGCAATTGAGATCCGATATTTCGACGTCGATCCTGATGCGGGCGCCGACGAGGGGACGGATCAACTGCGCCACGGCCTCGACCTGAGCTCCGACATTGAACACCTGCGGCTTCAGCGGCTGGCGGCGGGCGAACGCCAGCAATTGCGCGGTCAGCTTCGAGGCCCGCTCCACGGTTTCCGAAATCGCGTCGACATAGCGCCGGCGGCGTTCTTCCGGTAACTCGCGGCGGCGCAGGAAGTCGGTCGCGGAGCGGATGATAGTGAGGAGATTGTTGAAATCGTGCGCCACGCCTCCGGTCAGCTGCCCGACCGCTTCCATTTTCTGCGACTGGCGCAGCACTTCCTCGGCTTGGCGGCGCTCGGTGATATCGACCGCTTCCGGTACCGCGCCGATGATCGCGCCATGGCGATCGCGCATCGGGCGCATGGCGAAGTCGAAATAGCGCTCGCCGATCGGCAGGTTAAGCCGCATCTCGGTCCGGACTTCCTCACCCTTGATCACGGCGTAGAAAGCGTCTCGGACGATGTCGCGCATTCCATCGGTTGCGGAAAACCACGGCGTCGTCCAGTACGGCGTGCCGATCACGTCGACGGCGTTGGCGCGGATGCCATTGAGCGAGGTCCGGTTGGCGTAGAGCAGGTCGCCTTCGGAATTGAGCAGTCCCTGGTACTGATGGCTGGTCTCGAAGATCGCGCGCATTCGCGCTTCGTTGGATTCCAGCTGCGCGGTCCGCTCCGCGATCCGCTGCTCGAGGGTTTCATTGAGCCGGCGCAAATCGCTTTCGGCCTGCTTGGAAGCGGTGATGTCGTGGGCGACGCCGATGAAGCCGATATGCTGGCCGGTTGGATCCCAGCGCGGCTGCGATTCGGATCGCAACCAGCGCCATTCGCCGTGGGCGTTCCTGTAACGCGCCTCCAGCACGAACGGTTTTAGCGAGGCCTCGCCCGCGATCGATTCCTGCACGATACGCTGCACATCTTCGGGATGCAGCACCTTGCGCCAGTCGAACGCGATGGCTTCTTCGAACGGCAGACCGACGAAATCGACATAAGCCTGGTTGGCGAACGATCGCGTGCGGTCGAGCTTGGTCACCCACATCGGCACCGGCGCGCTGTCGGCGATCAGCCGAAACCGTTCCTCGCTCTCGCGCAGCTTTTCCTGCGCCAGCATGCGCTCGGTAACGTCGATATGGGCGCCGACCAGCCGCAGCGCCCGGCCGTCGCCGTCGCGTTCGATTTTCGCGATAACGTCGATCCATCGCGTCTGGCCGTCGCTCGGCCGCACGATCCGGTAGGTCGCGGAATAATCCTGGTCGCGGTCCTTGAGGGCATCGAGGAATTGCTTGACGGTGCGCTCGCGGTCGTCGGGATGGATCCGGTTGACCCAATCCTCATGGGTTTCGTTGGCCGCATCGGGCGGCAGCCCGTGGATGACGAGATATTCCGGCGAGCGGCGATTCTTGAAACCGTCGCGGAAGTCGACCTCCACGCCGCCGACACGTCCGATGCGCTGAACCCGCGCGAGTTCCGCCTCGCGTTCCTGCAGAGCACGGTGAGCCCGGTCGCGCTCGCGCGCGATTTCCTCCAGATGCTGGCGCAACCGTTCGGCGGCCTCAACTTCGGGCAGGATGTTCGACGGTTCGGAAGGGCTCATGCGTGACGGCAACCTCTGCCGGCACTCTCACACAGGACGCGGTGACCTTGCCAGCGTCATTTGCGCTCGTCATTTGCTCTTGTCATTTGCTCTTGGGAGGGCGGCAGTTATAGGCCCTGCGGAACCCGGCGCCGGCGGCGTCCTCCTCGGAACAAAACCAGCGATCCGGATTGGTCAGGCCGGGATAGGAACGGCAGGCCTGCAGGTGATAGATGCCGAGATTGCCGGTGACGCGGGCGCGGACGGCGTACTTGCCCTTGATGCTGCAGCCGGAGGGCTGGGCGAGATCCTCGGGAAACAGCGCGGCGCGGATTTCGCGGTCGCGGTCGGCGCGGCAGGAGCCGCCGAGCAGCGCGCTATCCTTGCGGCCAACGCGGAACTCGTGAGGCGCGACGAAGCAGCCTTTCCACAGACCAAGCCTGGCATCCTTCGCGCTGGCCTCGTCATCCCCAAACCGGCCCTTGAACTGGTCCTTGGCTCCGGGTTCCACGTTCAGGGCAAAGCCCTGTTTGACCATCGTCTGGTTGAGGCTGGTTTTCTCGCCATCGACCGTGCACAGGCCGATGTGCCTTTTCTTGGTGAGCGGGTCCGGGCCGAGATCGTCGCAGTGCACCGACCGGCCGCCGATCAGTTTTGCAAGTTGGTCGCGGGCTTCGATGCCGCAGGTCCAGCTATCCGCATGTTCGTCGATGCACAGTTGATCGAACGCCGGCGCATCGACGCTGTCGAGCCGGTAGGTGACGCTGCCCAGTTGCAGCGTGCCGCCGTCGCGGATGGTGGGGGAGGCGGCCTGGCCGCGGCTCACGGAAAGAACTGTTAGTAACAGCGTCGCAACCAGGAAAACGCGTGACTGCATTTGTTTCATTTCAAAATGTACTGTGTACCTGCACGAGCTTTCTAACACATGCCGGCACCACGGAAACCAAGCGCGGGAGGTCTTATGCCTCCGTCACGTTTATGCCGCGGGCACTCAAGGCTTCAAGGAGAACTTCAATATCCTCGGACCTTAGCTGGGGAGATGACGGCATGAGCTCGTTAAGTTGGTCAAATGTGATGAAGCCATGCTGGTCGCCGATCTCGACGGCGCGTCGGATGATGGTCTGCAAGTCCATTCAATCGTCTCCTGAAAATTTGCACCCTCTACAAAGACGGGATGAAACGACCCGTTGACTTCATCAGAACAAAAAGAGAACATACATTTCCGCGCTCACCTCGGAATGCCCTCATGCCCTCATCGTCACAGCCGACCCCCGCGCCGGATGACGGGCTCGAAGCCGCCGTCGATCAGGCCATTTCGGCCTGCGGCGGCGATCTGCGGGCGACGGTCCGGGCGCTGATCGTGGCCAACGACTATCTGGAGACCGAGGTCGGCGAGCTGATGAAGGCGGTCAGCCATGCCTATGCGCGCGGCCGGTTCGGCAGCTATTCCGGCTGAAACGGCGGGCTGAATTGGCCGCCGCGAGCGTGCCAGCCCGGCAAGCGGCCAAGAGACCGTTGCCTCGGTCGATTTTTGCTGTACGACGGGTTTGTTACCCGCGTTCCCGCATGTCACATTGCGGGTGAGGATCCCGCCCCAAGCTCAAGCAAGAAGAACATGTTCAAACGAATTCTGATCGCAAATCGCGGCGAGATCGCCTGCCGGGTCATCAAGACTGCGCGGCGTATGGGGATCGAGACGGTAGCCGTGTATTCCGAGGCCGACCGCGACGCGCTCCATGTCGAAATGGCCGACGAGGCCGTGCTGATCGGCCCGCCGGCTGCCTCCGAGAGCTATCTCGTCATCGAGAAGATCGTCGAGGCCTGCCGCAAGACCGGCGCGCAAGCCGTGCATCCCGGCTACGGCTTCCTGTCCGAGCGCGAATCCTTTCCGCGCGCGCTGGAAGCGGCCGGCGTCGTCTTCATCGGTCCCAACCCCGGCGCCATCGCCGCGATGGGCGACAAGATCGAATCCAAGAAGGCCGCCGCCAAGGCCAACGTCTCGACCGTGCCGGGCCATCTCGGCGTCATCGAAGACGAAAAGCACGCGGTGAAGATCGCCGACGAGATCGGCTATCCCGTGATGATCAAGGCTTCCGCCGGCGGCGGCGGCAAGGGAATGCGGATCGCGCATTCGACCTCCGAAGTCGCCGAAGGCTTTAACCTGGCCAAGGCCGAGGCCAAGTCGTCGTTCGGCGACGACCGCGTCTTCATCGAAAAGTTCATCGTCGATCCCCGTCACATCGAAATTCAGGTGCTCGGCGACAAGCATGGCAACGTGATCTATCTCGGCGAGCGCGAATGTTCGATCCAGCGCCGCAACCAGAAGGTCATCGAGGAAGCGCCGTCGCCGCTCCTGGACGAGACCACCCGCCGCAAGATGGGCGAGCAGGCGGTGTCGCTGGCCAAGGCTGTCAATTACGATTCCGCCGGCACCGTCGAATTCGTCGCCGGCCAGGACAAGAGCTTCTACTTCCTCGAGATGAACACCCGTTTGCAGGTCGAGCATCCCGTCACCGAACTGATCACCGGCATCGACCTCGTCGAGCAGATGATCCGTTCCGCTGCGGGCGAAAAACTGAAGCTGGCCCAGAAGGACGTCACGCTGACCGGCTGGGCCGTGGAATCGCGGGTCTACGCCGAGGACCCGTTCCGCAACTTCCTGCCTTCGATCGGCCGGCTGGTGAAATACCGTCCGCCCGCGGAAACGCGCCAGGACGGCATCACCGTCCGCAACGACACCGGCGTGCAGGAAGGCGGCGAGATCTCGATCCATTACGATCCGATGATTGCCAAGCTCGTCACGCATGCGCCATCGCGGGCCGCTGCGATCGAGGCGCAGTCGACCGCGCTGGATTCGTTTTATATCGACGGCATCCGGCACAACATTCCGTTCCTCTCCGCGCTGATGAGCCATCCGCGCTGGCGCGAGGGAAACCTCTCCACCGGCTTTATCGCCGAAGAATTCCCCAAGGGGTTTGCCGCACGTCCGCCGGAAGGCGAGATCGCCCGCCGGCTCGCCGCTGTCGGGGCTGCGATCGACCACGTGCTCGGCGAGCGCAAGCGGCAGATTTCCGGCCAGATGAACGGCCGGGTGGTGCAGCGCGAGCGGCGCCGCGCGGTGTGGCTCGGCCGCGACGAGATCGCGCTCGACGTCGCGCGCGAGGCCGATGGCATCGCGGTGCGCTTCATCGGCGCCGATGGTCTGCCCGGCAATCCGCATCAACTGGTTTC
>JAIEPP010000604.1 GCA_019748335.1 Xanthobacteraceae bacterium | reverse complement strand
TCCCTGTCCGCTCCAGAATACCTGCTGCCCGGGCCATCGGGTTGGCAACCCCAGACGACTTTGCCATAACTGGCCCACCAAAATTGCGCGCGTGCGGGGTCGATCCGAAAATCCGCCTGCAGCCAAAAGCGAGCCGGGAGGATTTCATGACCAAACTTCGCGTTATCGCCACCGATCTGGAGTTTCCGGAAGGCCCTGTCGTCATGCCCGACGGCTCGGTGGTGCTGGTCGAAATTCGCGGGCGCCGGCTGACGCGAGTCTGGCCGGACGGACGCAAGCAGGTGGTCGCGGAAATCCCCGGCGGACCCAACGGTGCGGCGCTCGGGCCCGACGGCAAGATGTACATCTGCAACAATGGCGGTTTTGGCTGGGTTCCGACCCGCAATAGCTTCATGCCGGGCCCGCCCTCGGCGGCCGAATATATCGGTGGCTCGATCCAGCGCGTCGATCTCCAGAGCGGCAAGGTCGAGACCGTAATCGACAAGGTCGGCGAGCATCCGCTGAAGGGGCCGAACGACCTCGTGTTCGACGAGCATGGCGGGCTCTGGTTCACGGATCTGGGCAAGCGACGCGCTCGCGACATGGATGTCGGCGCGTTCTATTATCTCAAGCCCGGCATGAAAGAGGTCGTCGAGGGCGCGTTCGGCATGATGCCGGCCAACGGCATCGGCCTCTCGCCGGACGAGAACACGGTCTATGTCGCGGAGACGCCGACCGCGCGGCTGTGGGCGTTCGATCTGTCGGCGCCCGGCGAGGTCAAGCCACGCGACCCGATCTATCGCGGCGAACGCGGCAAGCCGATCGCGGGCCTCGGCGGCTACCAGATGTTCGACTCGCTGGCGGTGGAAGCTTCCGGCAATGTCTGCGTCGCGACGCTGATCTCGGGCTGCATCTCGGTGATCGCGCCCGACGGCAAGCTCGTCGAACAAGTTGAGACCGGCGATCGCATGACCACCAACATCGCTTTCGGCGGCCCCGACCTGAAGACGGCCTACATCACGCTGTCGGGCAGGGGCGAACTGGTGGCGATGGACTGGGCGCGGCCCGGTCTGGCGCTGAATTTTTTGAACAAATAGAGTGAGAACCATCCACGTCATTGCGAGCGAAGCGACTTGTCCGCCGAAGCTCAACGAGCGAAGGCGGAAGCAATCCATCGCAATGACGGCTGAGAGAGCGGAGTCCTAAATGCCTTTCCTTGAACCTGTCACCCTTCGCGGCAAACACGCGCGGCTCGAACCGCTGTCGCCGGATCAATGCGACGGGCTCACCGAAGCCGTCAGCGACGGCGAGCTGTGGAAGCTCTGGTACACGGCGGTGCCCACGCCCGAAGGCATGCGCAAGGAGATTGATCGCCGGCTCGGCCTGTTGGCGGCCGGCGCCATGCTGCCGTTCACCGTCTACGACGCCGACGGCAAGATCGCGGGCATGACCACCTACATGAACGTCGATGCGGCCAACCGCCGCGTCGAGATCGGCTCGACCTGGTATGCCAAGCGCGTGCAGCGCAGCGCGGTCAATACGCAGTGCAAACTGCTGCTGCTGACCCACGCGTTTGAGAAGATGGATTGCATTGCGGTCGAGTTCCGCACCCATTTCTTCAACCACCAGAGCCAGCGCGGCATCGAACGTCTCGGCGCCAAGCGCGACGGTATTTTGCGCAACCACCAGATCGCGCCCAACGGCACGTTGCGCGACACCGTGGTTTACAGCATCATCGCCAGCGAATGGCCGACAGTGAAGGCGCATCTCACCTATCAACTCAACGAAAAGCCGCGGTAATTTCAACCGCGCGAGAAAAGACAACATGGAAACGTTCGATTACGTGATCATCGGCGCCGGCTCAGCGGGCAGCGTGCTCGCCAACCGGCTCAGCGAGGATTCCTCCACCCGCGTTTGCGTGCTCGAAGCGGGCGGCAAGGACTGGCATCCCTATATCCATCTGCCGGCGGGCTTCATCAAGACGTTCCACATGAAGAGCGTCAACTGGGCCTATCAGCAGGAGCCGGGTCCGGGCACCAATGGCCGCAGCATCTACGCGCCGCGCGGCAAGACGCTGGGCGGGTCGTCCTCGATCAACGGCCATATCTACAACCGCGGCCAGCGCCAGGATTTCGATACCTGGGCGCAGCTCGGCAATCGCGGCTGGGGCTATCCGGACATCCTGCCCTATTTCAAGCGGCTGGAGCGGCGGATCGGTGAGGGCGACGATACGTTCCGCGGCCGCGACGGCAATCTCACCGTCACCACCATGGACTGGCGGGATCCGCTGTGCGAGGCTTTCATGGCCGGCGCGCAAAGCCTCGGCATTCCCCGCAATCCCGATTACAACGGCGCGATCCAGGAAGGCGTCTCTTACGCCCAGCGCACGATTCAGAACGGCCTGCGCGTCAGCGCCGCGACCGCGTTCCTGCATCCGGCGGTGAAGCGGGGCAATGTCGACGTCCGCACCCGCGCCCATGTCACCAACATCATCTTCGAGGGCAAGCGCGCCGTCGGCGTGCGCTACATGAAGGGCGGCAAGGGCGGCACACCGGTCGAGGTGCGCGCGGCCAAGGAAGTCATCCTGTCCGGCGGCACCTATAACTCGCCGCAGGTGCTGCAACTGTCCGGCGTCGGCTCGCCGGAATTGCTCGGCTCACTCGGCATCGAGGTGCGCCACGCGCTGCCGGGCGTCGGCGAAGGATTGCAGGATCACTACGCGCCGCGCACCGTCGCGCGTGTCAAGAACATCCAGACCATCAACGAACTCAGGCGCGGCCTCAGCCTCTGGGTCGAGGCGCTGAAGTGGGCGACGACGCGGCGCGGCCTGCTCTCGTTGTCGCCGACCATGGTCTATTGCTTCTGGCATTCCGGCGAGACCACGGAGAGTTCCGACCTGCAAATGACGTTCACGCCGGCAAGCTACAAGGAGGGCGTGCAGGGCCAGCTCGAGGACGAGCCCGGCATGACCATCGCCTCCTGGCAGCAGCGCCCGGAGAGCCGCGGCTACGTCCGTCTGCGTTCGGCCGATCCGTTCGCGCCGCCGATCATCCAGACCAACTATCTGGCCGAAGAGCTCGACCGCCGCGTCATCGTCGCCGGCATGAAGCTGGCGCGGCGGATCATGGCTTCCGAACCGCTATCGCAATATTATGCCTATGAGGATTTCCCGGGGCCGAAGGTGCAGAGCGACGACGAATTCCTCGCCTCCGCCAAGCAACGCGGCACCACCACGTTCCATCCCGGCTGCACCTGCCGGATGGGACCGGCGGATGCGAAGTGGGCCGTGGTCGACGATCAGTTGCGCGTGCACGGGCTACAGGGCCTGCGCGTCGTCGACGCCTCGATCATGCCACGGATGATTTCGGCCAACCTCAATGCTTCGACCATGATGATCGCCGACAAGGCCTCCGACATGATCCGCGGCAAGACGGCGCCGGAGGCGGTGCGGCTGCCGCAGCATGCGTGATCGCAAGGTAATAAAAAACCGCTCCCGAAGGAGCGGTTTGTGCCTCTGACCGTCGGCGCTGTCGGTATCAGCTATACGCGAACGCCTTGTCCTTGAGGTCGATATTCGGAAATTCGTCCTTCTCGGCCCAGTAGTCCTGGTTGTGCTGCCATTCCGGCTTGTCGCCGCGTTTCGGCATCAGGTGCATGCCGCGCATCATGTAGCCGGGATTGAAATTCTCCGCGTCGATCCAGGGCAGCAGCGGCATGTTGTGGTCTTCGGCGCGGAGCTGCGGCACCACCTTGTGCACGCCGGTGTCTTTCATGTGCTTGAGCATCCGGCAGACGAAGTCGGCGACGAGGTCGACACGCAAGGTCCAGCTGGCGCGGAAATAGCCGAACACCCAGACCAGGTTGGGTACGCCGGTGAACATCATGCCGCGATAGGTCACGGTGTCGGCGAAGTCGAGTTTCTTGCCGTCGACGGCAAAATCGATGTCGCCATTGGCCGAGAGGTTGAAGCCGGTCGCGGTGACGATGATGTCGGCTTCGAGTTCCTTGCCGGATTTCAGCAAGATGCCCTTCTCGGTGAAGCGGTCGATCTCGTCGGTGACGACGGAGGCCTTGCCGGATTTGATGCCCTGGAACAGGTCGCCGTCCGGAATGAAGGCGATGCGCTGCCGCCACGGCCGGTATTTCGGCGTGAAGTGGGTGGCGATGTCGAAATCCTTGCCGAGATAGGCTTCGACCGCCGACAGCAGGTCCTTCTTGGCCGCTTCCGGCTCCTCGAACGTCTTGCGGGTGAAGGCGTCCTGGTCGAACAGGATCTTGCGTCGCGTGATTTCGTGGATCCACTTCTCGTCGACCTGCAACTGCCGCAGCGTCTCGGCGATTTCGATGGCGTTGCGGCCGGTGCGGAAATAGGTCGGCGAGCGCTGCAGCATGGTGATGTGCGCGGTGTCCTTGGCCATCGCCGGGATCAGCGTCGCAGCTGTTGCGCCGGAGCCGATCACGACCACGCGCTTGTTCTTGTAGTCGAGATCCTCGGGCCATTTCTGCGGATGGACGATCGGGCCCTTGAATTTGGCCATGTCCTTCCACTCCGGCGTATAGCCCTCGGTGTGGCGGTAATAGCCCTGGCACATCCAGAAGAAGTTGGTGGTGAAGCGTAGCTTCTCGCCGGTGTCGGCTCTCGTGGCCTCGATGGTCCAGAGGTTCTCCGCGCTCGACCATTTCGCCGAGGTGATGGTGTGCTGATAGCGGATGTGGCGGCCGAGATCGTTCTCGGCGATCACCTCGCCCATATACTTCAAAATCTCCGCGGCGCTGGCGATCGGCGCGCTGGTCCAGGGCTTGAAGCTGTAGCCGAAGGTGTGCAGGTCGCTGTCGGAGCGGATGCCGGGATAGCGGTGCGTGCTCCAGGTGCCGCCAAAGGTCTTCTGGGTTTCCAGCGCGACAAACGTCGTGCCCGGGCACTGCTTGGTGAGGTGATAGGCCGCACCGACGCCGGAGATGCCGGCGCCCGCGATCAGGACGTCGAAATGTTCGGTGGCGCGGGACGAGGTCTTGTCGATCTGGGTTTGAACGTTCATCTTCCCTGTTCTTCTTGTTATGTTGTCCGCATCAAAACCAGAACGCCGGGACCAAAATCCCGGCGCTGCTGGCGGCGATTACACTTCGCGGCGGCTGAGGAATGCCAGCCGCTCGAATAGATGCACGTCCTGCTCGTTCTTGAGCAGCGCGCCATGCAGCGGCGGGATCAGCTTGCGCGGGTCACGCTCCCTGAGCATTTCAGGCGTGATGTCCTCGTTCAGCAGCAGCTT
>JAIEPP010000487.1 GCA_019748335.1 Xanthobacteraceae bacterium | reverse complement strand
GGGAGAGAAATTCATCCATCGCCGTCATGACATAGGGATGCGAGTTGAAGGTGCCGCGGGCAAAGCAGACGTCGGCGGGACGGTCGTCGCGAAAGCGCCGCATCAATTCCTTGCGCCCGCAGACCACGCCGACGGGAAGTCCGCCGGCGAGGCTCTTACCATAGGTCACCATGTCGGCGTGAACGCCGAAATATTCCTGGGCGCCGCCGGCGGCGAGCCGGAAGCCGACGAAGACTTCGTCGAAGATCAAGACGATGCCGCTGGAGGTGCAGACCTCGCGCAGCTTCTTGAGCCAGTCGCCATAGGCGGCGCGATCAAAGGAACTTTTTCGCGAGCTGTCGACCAGCGCGGAATCGCCGGGCGCATTGGCATTGGGGTGCAGCGCCTGCAACGGGTTGACCAGCACGCAGGCGATGTCTTTACGGGTGCGCAGCACATGCAGCGTCCGATCCGACATGTCGGCCAGCGTATAGGTCTCGTGCGGCGAGACCGGGTTGCCGACGCCGGGCTGCACGTCGCCCCACCAGCCGTGATAGGCGCCGGCGAAGCGAACCAGATGCGTGCGCTTGGTGTGGTAGCGCGCCAACCGCACCGCCTGCATCACGGCTTCGGTGCCGGACATGTGGAACGAGACTTCGTCGAGCCCGGAAATCTCGCACAGTCGCTTCACATTGTCAGCGATGACGGGGTGATAGGGGCCGAGCACCGGACCGAGCGCATGGGCGCGCTTTTCGGATTCCGCGATGCACTCCTTGTAGAAGTCGTTGCCGAAAATGTTGACGCCGTAGGAGCCGGTCAGGTCGTAGGACACGTTACCGTCGACATCGGTGACGGTGACGCCGGACGAGGACTGCACGAAGGCGCTGGTCGAGAGATGCTCGCGCACCAGCCGGCTGTACTGAAACGGCACCCGGTAGGCTTCGGTGAACTGCAGGTCGGAGATGCGCATTGCGGCTTCCGCCGTCATCTCCCGGCCCTTGGCGTAGCGCTCCTTGTAGAGGCCCGCGAGCCGGAAGAAGCCGTCCTGACGGCGCATGGCGACGTCATCCGGCGCCCCGTCGGAGCGGAAGAAGTCGTCGATATCGAATTCGTAATGCGGCACCAGGCGCGCGACCATTTTGGACATTTTGGAATGTCCGGTCAGCGAGCGGTGTTTGGCCCGCGACAGCGCCAGCCGCGCCTGCAATTTGGGGAAAGTCACCGCGGCGCCGGCAATCGCAACGGCGGACAGCGACAGAATCGAAAGGGGCGAATCCATGCCGCCAGCGCTAGCTAATCCATCTAACAGATTGATGACAATGAAGGGCCTGATCGCCTCCCTGACCCAGCAGGAGGACCTCAATTTTCTGTTGACCAACCGCATCCCGCGGGCGGCGCTGACCCGCTTCATGGGCTGGTTCAGCAAGATCGAGAACCCGTTGGTCCGCGATGCCTCGATCGCCTGCTGGCGGCTGTTTTCCGATCTCGATTTGTCGGAGGCCAAGAAAACCGAATTCAAAAGCCTGCACGACTGTTTTACCCGCGAACTTCGCCCGGGGTTGCGGCCGGTCGATCCCGATCCGTCCGTCGTGGTCTCTCCCAGTGACGGGATCATTGGCGCTCATGGCCGCATCCAGGATACCGAACTGTTCCAGATCAAGGGCGCGCCTTATTCGCTGCTCGACCTGCTCGGCGATCCCGCACTGGTGGAGCGCCACCGCAACGGGCGCTTCCTCACGCTGCGGCTGACGTCGAGCATGTATCACCGCTTTCACGCACCTTTTGACGCCCGGATCGAGCGGGTAACGTTCATCCATGGCGACGTCTGGAACGTCAACCCGATCGCGCTGAAGCGCGTCGAGCGTCTGTTCTGCAGGAACGAGCGCGCGGTGATCGAGACCCGGCTTCCGTCAGGCGAGGCACTGACGCTGGTGCCGGTCGCCGCCATTCTGGTCGCGAGTTTGCGGCTGCACTTCCTCGACCTCACGCTCAACGCGCAGAGCAGGGGGGCAAACGTGTTCCCGTGCGCCACGGATGTCCAGAAGGGCGACGAACTCGGCTGGTTCGAACACGGCTCGACCATCATCGTGCTGGCGCCGGATGATTTCGAGTTTTGCGACGGTGTCGCGGAGGGAACTCGCATTCGCGCCGGCGAGAAGCTGATGAGAAAACCCTGAAATCCCGACTCGATTTTGCGAGCCCGTGCCTCTATATGGGTCGCGATCACGACGATTCGTGATCGCAACCCCTAGGGATCAGTGACATGGCGCGAACGCCTGCAATGGCGGCGGGAGGCATTGTGCTGCGGCAGGCGAAGACGCCGCTGGTCGCGGTCGTGCGCCTGCGCAAGCGCAACGAATGGGTTTTGCCCAAGGGCAAGCTCGACGACGGTGAGACGCCGCGCGCCGCCGCCGAGCGCGAAGTGCTGGAAGAAACCGGTCACGCCGTTTCCGTGCATGAGTTTCTGGGAACGCTGGTCTATGAGGCGCGCGGCGGCTCCAAGGTCGTGCACTACTGGCGCATGGAAGCCGGCAATGCGCCGGTGCGCGAACTGATGCGCGACGTGCGCGCGGTGGACTGGTTGCCGCTTGGCGATGCCGTTGCGCGGCTGTCGCGCGGCTACGAGCGCGCGTTTCTGGAAAATGTCGGACCCATTGCGCTGTCGGCGGCGGCATATGCCGCGACCGCGCGGCGCGCGCGGGCAAAGCCGGCGGCGGAAAAGCCGAGGGCAAGGCGCAGTACGGCGACACCACCTCCGGCGGCGACCGAGCCGCCGTCGCAACCCGAACTTCCCGTCGCACAGGATGATCGCGCGGTGGTCATGATCGACGCGGTGGAAGCGGAAGCCAATGGTGACGCGATGCAATGTGATGCCGCGCCGCCGTTTGCCCTGGAAGTCGAGCCGCTGGCTGCTGCGGAGCCAGCGCAGACGCCCGCGCGAAAGAGTCTCATTCAAAAGATGCGGGACTGGTTGCTGCAGCTGGCTTGATTTTCTTTCTTCTCCCTCGCCCCGCTTGCGGGGAGAGGGGACCCTCCGCAGACCGTGCTCGCGGAGACTCCCCCTCACCCGGCGCTGCGCGCCGACCTCTCCCCGCAAGCGGGGCGAGGTCCCACTTTCACTTCCCTACCGCACATCCTTTGGCAGCTTGCCCTTTGGCGGCACGACGGGTGCGCGCCGCGGTAGCGCTCCGGGTGCTCCAGGTCGGAGCGCAGGCGCGCCTTGAACGCCGGGGACTCGCGACAGCCCCGGTACCTGTGGCGCGATCCGGTTCAGGAATCCTGGTTGTCCCTGCGGTGGCGCACCAGTCTGCGCCGGCAAACCTGGCTGCGATTGTCCTGCGCGCGGCGGCAGGCCGGGCTGTGGTGGCGCACCGGGGGGCGGCAATTGTCCGGTGCGTGGCGGCAGGCCGGATTGTCCGGGCTGAGCCGGCGAACCCGGTTGTTGCAACTGACCGCCTCGCTGCGGCAGACCGGTGCGCGGCGTCGTACCCGGCTGTTGCGGTTGGCCTGCGCGCGGCGTCGTGCCCGGCTGCTGCGGACCGGTGCGCGGTGCGGTGCCCGGTTGCTGTTGGCCCTGGCGGTTCGGGGCGCCCTGCTGCTGCCCGGGACGATTCGGCTGGCCCGGCTGTTGCTGCAATTGTCCGGGCCGGTTTTGCCCGGGCGCGCCATTGGGCCGCTGGCCGTTCGGCTGCTGGCCGGGCTGCCGGACCGGGCGGTTGGGGTTGACGAAATTGGGATTAGAGCGGCGGAAGTCGCGCTGTTGCTGCACGACCTGGCGGCCGAAATTTTGCGTCGAATGAACCTGACGCACAAAACCCTGGTCGCGCTGGATCACCTGCGGCGGAATGAACAGCGGTACCGCGGAAACGCGCCCGCCGCCGATGCCGGGGCGCACGCTGAAGCCGCTCGCGCCTTGCGTGAGGAAACCGAGCCGAGCGCCCGCGCGGTCATTGACCTCGATGCGCCCGACATGGCCGTCGGCGTCGGGATAAAGCTTGATGTTGTTCTGGCCCGTCGTGCTGCCGTTTTCCGGCACCTCGACGAGGCCGGTGGTGCCGCGGATGCCGAGCGTCGCGGTCGGCGTCGTGATCTTCATATCGCCGGTCTTGGCCACGGCCGCGGCGACAAAGGCCGCGGTACCCCTGGCGACATCGAACACGCCGGCATTGTTCTGGCCGCCGTCTTCATAGACGTAGGTATCGATGGTGATCTGTGCGTTGGCCTTCAGATTGAAGGTGGTGGCATCGATGAAGGTGATGCCGAGCGACGAGTTTGCGGCCGTCCGCACCACGTCGTTGAGATAGATGTCGTCCTTGACCTTGAGCGGCGCGGTGACGTTGTTGCGGATCACGCTGGCGGTGCCGGTTACGGTGGCGACGTTGCCGATCGGCTCTTCCGGCGCCTGGGCGTCGGCAGCGGGGGCGGCGGGATCAGGCGCTGCTGCGGCCGGAGCCGCCGGTTGCGCGGGTTGGGCCTGAGCCAGCTGGACCTGATCGGACGTGGCCTGCGGAACAGTCTCCGCGGTTGCTGGCATGCTGGAGACCAGCAGCAGAAGCGCGGAGGAAAGCAGGCGCTGCATCAGGGGAATTCCGGATAACGAGGGATCGGCGAAGCGCGGAGCGGCGATAACAGCTTTGCCGGGCTGAACGCGGGATGAACGTCGCGGTTAGTTGTCACGGCGGGACACGGCGATCAAGGCCAAACGATTTGGCGGTCCGGATAAAAAAAAGGCCCTGTGAAGTTTCACAGGGCCTTAAGTCTGCTCGGGGAGAGAGGTTGTCAGCTGACGCGCTTCCAGGTCTGGCCGCCGCAGAACATGCCGCCGAAGGCGCAACCCTGGACGCGGAGGGAAGCGGTGCCCTTCATCGCGATCGTCGAGTCGTAGTTGCGACCGCTGTCGGGATCGTGAATCCGGCCGGTCCACTTGCTGCCTTCCGGCTTCATGCTGATCAGGATCTTTTCGCCGCTCTTGACCGAGTAGCCGCAGAGATTGGCGCCGCATTGTTCGATGCGCACGTTGCCCTTGTTCTCTTCGGTCGCCCAGACGCCGAGCGGCGAGGTCGGATCGGAGACAGGTGCGGCGGCAACCGGGGCCGGCTGCGGCGCGGGGGCAACGGTGACCGGCGCCGGCGCCGCAACGGGAGCCGGTGCGGCGACATCCGACTGAACCGGGGCGTTAGATGCAACGGTCTGCGCAGGCGCCGGCGTGTAGGTCGCGGCGGGGGCGGCGGGCGTAAC
>JAIEPP010000616.1 GCA_019748335.1 Xanthobacteraceae bacterium | reverse complement strand
TGCCGTCTCGGACCAGGTCTTTCCGGTGCAGGATCGAGACCGGCACCTGCGCGCCGTCCTGCGCGGTCGCCATGATACGGGTGGTGACGTAGTCGGCCGGATTGTGGCCGGACGGAATTTCCTGGCGCTTGCGCAACACCCGCGTTCGCTTGGCCATGTCGTAATCATAGACTTCCGACGGCGTCGTCATCGACGAATAGGAGAATCGCAGGTTGGTGGTGTCGAATTCATAGCCGCCCATGGTGTCGAGCGAATATGCGGCCTCGTCGAACGAGATGGCGTGTTCTTCGCCCGATGTGAGATCGCGGATGATGATCGCGGGCAGCGCGTTGGCGCGCTCCAGCCGCACCATGTGGTTGGCATAGAGCTCGACATCGAGCACATAGACGCCCTCGCGGTAGGGAATCAGGTCGCGCCAGTTCGTCCGCTCCGGCGCCGCCAGCGGCGCGGTGACCACCTTGAAGTCAACAGCGCCGCCCACATTGGTGAGAATGAACAGTTCGTCGCCGCGATCGTTGACCGAATACTGCACGCCTTCCTCGCGCGCCGCGACCAGACGCGGCGGCGCCTCGGGATGGGCCAGATCGATCAGCCGCTGCTCGGACGTCTCATGGTCGCCGCCGGCAATGACGCAGAAGCGGCCGCTTGAACTTTCATGCAGGTGGGTGAACCAGCCGGAATCCGGCTCTTCGTAAACCAGCGTGTCATCGGCCTGTGTGGTGCCGAGACGATGGCGCCAGACCTGCATCGGCCGGTGGTTGTCGTCGAGCTTGACATAGAAGAAGCTGCTGCCGTCCGTACTCCAGACCACGCCGCCGTCGGTTTCCTCGACGAGGTCACTGCGGTCGTTGCCGTCGGCCCAGTCGCGCACCCGGATCGAGAAATATTCCGAACCCTTGGTGTCGGCGCTCCAGGCATGAAGCTTGTGGTCCGGCGAATGCCGGCTCGAGCCGAACTTGAAGTAGTCATGGCTGGCGGCAAGTGCGTCGCCGTCGAGCACGGTCACAGCGTCGCCGCCGTCGCGCGGCATGCGGGCGAAAATCTCGTGCTGGCCGCCCTCGCGGAATTTGCGGAAATAGGCGAACGGACCGTCCGGTGCCGGCACGCTGGAATCGTCTTCCTTGATCCGCCCGCGCATTTCCGCAACCAGCTTCTTCTGCAGCGGGGTGGTGTGGCCGAGCAGGCTGTCGGTGTAGCCGTTCTCCGCTTCCAGATAGCTCCGGATGTCAGCGTCGAGGATCGAGGGATCGCGCAGCACCTCCTGCCATTTTTCGTCCTTGAGCCAGGCATAGTCGTCCGTCACGGTTATGCCGTGCGTGGTGAAGGTATGCGGACGGCGCGGCGCGGCGGGCGCGGAGAGCGAAGGTGTCTTGGAAGGTTGTGTCACTCAATCCTCGTTTGGTCTGCTGGCGGAGCGTTCTTCAATTCGGTCAGCGGGCTCGGTTCACCTCGCCCCGCCTGCGGGGAGAGGTCGGATTTTACGCGTAGCGAAAAATCCGGGTGAGGGGGACTTTCCGCGAGCTGAGCTTACTGAGACAGCCCCTCACCCCGACCCTCTCCCCGCAAGAGCGGGGCGAGGGAGAATAGGCGTCTCAACTCGCCAAAAACGCGTGGCGCGATCGTTTTTTCTTGACCCTATATCATGTCTCATCGCGCGGATTGCCACACCCCGCCGCGCAGGGTTGTTGGCCGCTTCTTTGTATGGTTAGGCTTTTCAGCCCCCCGGGAAAGCCTGATGCTGTTCAACTCCTATTCGTTCATTTTCTTGTTCCTGCCGGTGGTGCTGGCGGGCTATTTCGCGCTCGGCCGCGGCAGCAACCTGGCCCCGGTGGTCTGGCTGGCGCTGGCCTCGTTGGCGTTCTACTCCCTTGGCAATTGGCAATACGTGCCGCTGCTGCTGGCCTCGATCGCGTTCAACTATGGCATCGGCTATCTGCTGATTGCGAGGAAGCTGCGTCCCACGGCGCGGTTTGCCGTGCTCACTGCCGGCGTCGCCGGCGACCTGCTGGTGCTCGGCATCTTCAAGTATGCCGGCTTTCTCGCCGCCAACTTCAACGCGATGTTTTCGACCGGCTTTGTCGTCCACATCCTGCTGCCGGTCGGCATCTCCTTTTACACGTTCACCCAGATCGCGTTCCTGGTCGATGCCTACCGGGGACAAGTCGCGCGCTACGCGCTGCCGCACTACGCATTGTTCGTGACGTATTTTCCGCATCTGATCGCGGGACCGATCCTGCACCATCGGGATATGATCCCGCAGTTCGAGCGCGCGGAAGCCAAGCGGCCGGATCCCCACCTCATTCTCTGCGGCCTGATCATTTTCGCGATCGGCCTGTTCAAGAAGACCTGCCTCGCCGACGCCATCCAGCCGTTGGTCGGGCCGGTGTTCGGCCCGGGCTCGCCGACCTTCGACCAGGCCTGGATCGGCGCGCTCGCTTACACGTTCCAGCTCTATTTCGATTTCTCGGGTTATTCCGACATGGCGATCGGCATCTCCCTGATGTTCGGCATCTTCCTGCCGCTGAACTTCAACTCGCCCTACAAGGCGGCCTCGATCATCGATTTCTGGCGGCGCTGGCACATGACGCTGTCGCAATTCCTGCGCGACTATCTCTACATATCACTGGGCGGCAATCGCCGCGGTCCAGCGATGCGCTACGTCAACCTCATGATCACGATGCTGCTCGGCGGCCTCTGGCATGGTGCGGCCTGGACCTTTGTCGTCTGGGGCGCGCTGCATGGTGCGTATCTCTGCATCAACCACGCCTGGAACCGGTTTGTACCTGACGTTGCGCCGCGGCTGCGGCCGATCGCGACGTCAGCCGGAGCCGTGCTGACGTTCGTGGCCGTCGTCGTCGCCTGGGTGTTCTTCCGCGCCAATGATGTCGAGTCGGCGATCTACGTGCTGGTGCGGATGGCCGATCCGACCCGGCTTGCGCTGGGTCGCGTCGAAATCGCAAATCTCGCCTTCATTGCCTGCTATGCCGCGCTGGCCTGGTTAGCGCCGAACACGCAGGCGATCATGGGCTACGACCATGAGAAGCGAACGGTTGGCGACAGGTTGGCACAGGCGCGGCTGCGGCCCTGGTTCCTCTACGCCACATCAGCGGTGCTGGCGTTCGGAATTTTGGGAATCCAGCAGCACAGCGAATTCATCTATTTCAGGTTTTGATCCGCACGGTGTCCAAGACCCTCCTCAAATTTCTGGCCGCAAGCACGCTCATCATCCTGATGGCGGCAACGCTGAACTACGTCGTCGATCCCTTGCAGTTGTTCCGCCCGGCGCGGCTGTTTCCGGCGATGTACTCGGCGGATACGCGGATGCAGGATGCCGGCCTGATCCGAAGCCAGCCGTTCGACACGGTGTTGATGGGCACCTCGCTCGCCATTCACTTCCGCCAGCGCGACATCGACCGCATCCTCGGCGGCCGCTCGCTGAAACTGTCGATGACGGGATCGAGTTCGCGCGAGCAGGGTTTTGTGCTTGAGGCGGCGATGGCGCGGCATCCGAAGCGGGTGATCTGGCAGATCGACGACTGGATCTTTCACGATGCGCCGGAGCCGGATTCCGACATCTATCTTCCCTCCGGTCTCTACAGGCGCAGCGTCGCCGGCCTTGCCGGCTATCTGTTCAGCGGCCAGATGGCGCGGGAGTCGCTGTGGATCCTGGCACGGTCGCTGCCGCCGTTGCAGCCGGCCGTCGCGAGGCTGACCTCGGATCTGGTTTTCAAGTTTCCGATTGCCGACGTCGACGATATCAATTCATTGCCGCAAGATTACGATGTCGCTGCAAATTACAACGCCAAAAAGGCACTTGCGGCCTTCAGGCACATCACCGATCCCGTGCGCAGCCGCTATCTGGCCGACGGTTACGATTACGATGCGATGGTGAGGGCCTTCGAGCGTGACGCGATTGGGCTGATAGCGGGACATCCCGACGTGACGTTCGACCTCTACTTCCCGCCTTACTCAATCCTGCAATTCGTGGCGATGCGCGACGCTTCGCCGTCGACGCTGAAGACGGTCTATGATTTCGCGGCCTACGCGCTGCCGCGACTGCTGCGATACCCCAATGTGCGGCTATACGATTTCCGCGCGGTTGAGGACGTCACCCACCATCTCGACAATTACGGCGACGTGATCCACCATTCGCCCGTGATCGATCTGAAGCTGCTGGCGTGGCTGGCGGAGCGGAAATACGCGGTGGACCGATCGGCGCCGATGGCGTCGCTCGATCGGCTGAAGGCGCAGGTCGAGGCGTATCGGCTGGAACCGTAGGGTGGGTTCGGCGAAGCCGTAACCCACCACTTCGTTCTCCGCGAAGACCTTGGTGGGTTACGCTTCGCTAACCCACTCTACAATTTCGAACTAGCTGTTCCTTAGCCTCGCCGCACTTCCACCCGGGATCCGGTTCACCGCCATCACCACCGTGAACGTGATCACCAGCATGGCGATGCCGAGCACCGCGATCGCGGCGAGGTCGCCGCTTTCGTTGAGGTCGTAGATCAGCACGCTGAGCACCTTGGTCTGCGAGGTGAACAGCACGATCGCGGCCGACAGTTCCCGCATCACGCCGATGAAGATGAAGCACCAGGTCGCGATCACGCCGGTGCGCAGCAAGGGCGCGGTAATCTGGCGCAGCGACTGCAGCCGCGTCGCACCGAGAATGCGGCTGGCGTCTTCCAGTTCGGGATGGATGGTTGCGAACGCCGCCTGCAATTGCTGATAGGCCGACGGCAGGTTGATGGTCAGGAACGCGATCAGCAGGATCCACAGCGTGCCGTAGAGCACGAAAGGCGGCCTGGTGTAGCTCAGGAACAGCCCGACGCCGAGCACGATGCCGGGCACCGCGACCGGGGCAGTGGCGAGAAAGCCGAGGATGCGATGGCCCGCGATGACGCGGCGGGTGGTGACGTAGGCGATGACGAGCGCCAGGATGGTGCCGATGGTCGCGGTCGAGGCACCCAGGATTACCGTGTTCTTGAGCGCGAGCTGGGTCGACGATAACTCCGTGAACACGAAGACGACGTTGTGCCAGGTCGCCGTCGACGGTGTCACCAGCGTGGTCGCGTTCGGCGAAAACGCGGCGTTGAGCAGCGCGAGATAGGGCAGGAACACCGGATTGAGCAGCACGACGAGACAGAACGCCAGCGCCGCCCAGCGCCAGCCCTTCAGTTCGATCTGGCGCGGCGCGCCGTATTTGCCGCCGACCACCG
>JAIEPP010000395.1 GCA_019748335.1 Xanthobacteraceae bacterium | reverse complement strand
GCCTCGCCGTCGAAATAGATCCGGGTATAGAGATGCAGCAGCACACCGCGGGCATAGACCGCGAGCAGGATGTGCGGCGCCTGCGGCTTGCCGTCGGGGTCGGCGACCTGGCCCGGCTTGATGGTGTCGAACGCAAAGCCACCATTGGCATCGGTGCCGATGCGGCCAAAGCCCTTGAACGACGAATTCGGCAGCGCCCGCTTGTCCTGAGGATCGGCGAAGCGGCCCTGCGCATCGGCCTGCCAGATCTCCAGCATGCAATCCGGCATCGGCGCGCCGTCGCCGTCGAACACCCGGCCCTCGACGCGGATCCGTTCACCCGACGTATCCGCCGTGACGAGGTTGTTGCTGAACGCGTCGTTCCAGTCGTATTTGCCGTTCGAGGTCAGGCCGTAGGCGAAATACGGACCGACGGTCTGCGACGGGGTGACGCCGTCTGGCTTCGTCTGTTGCACTTACTTGGTCTCCATCGGCGTGGCGTTGCGCCCGCGCAGCACAATGTTGAAGCGGTAGCACAGCGCCCAATCCGGCTTGGTGTTCTCCAGATCGAACGACGAGATCATGCGATCCCTCGCTTTGGCGTCGGTGACCGAATTGAAGATCGGGTCGAACGGAAACAAGGGATCGCCGGGGAAATACATCTGCGTCACCAGCCGCGACACGAAGGAGTGCCCGAACACCGAGAAGTGGATGTGGGCCGGACGCCAGGCGTTGTGGTGATTGCCCCACGGATAGGCGCCGGGCTTGATGGTGACGAAGCGGTAATAGCCATCCTGGTCCGACTGCGCGCGGCCGGCGCCGGTAAAGTTCGGATCGAGCGGCGCCGGATGCTGGTCGACGACATGGACATAGCGGCCGCAGGCATTGGCCTGCCACAGCTCGACCAGCGTGTTGGCGACGCCGCGGCCGTCTTCGTCGAGCACATGGCCGTGCACGATGATGCGTTCGCCAAGCGGTTCGCCTCTGCCCTGCAAGGTGAGGTCGTGATCGTTCTCGCGCACGGTTTCGTGGCCGTAGACCGGCCCGGTCAGTTCCGACAGCGTATGCCGCATCGGGATCAGCGGCCGGGTCGGGGAGCGCTTGACCGTGCTCTTGTAGCCGGGCGACAGCCGCGGCGGATGGGCGGCGAGGCTTGAGATCGGGTAGATCAGGGTCATCGAAAGACTCCAGCTATTTCCCCGTCATTGCGAGCGAAGCGAAGCAATCCATCTTACGGCGTAAAGAAAGAAAGGATTGCTTCGTCGCTTCGCTCCTCGCAATGACAATCAGTTCAACTTCTTGATCGCGATCGCGACGCCCTGGCCGACACCGACGCACATGGTGGCGAGCGCGAGTTTGCCGCCGCGCTTCTCCATGCCGTGCACCGCCGTCATCGCCAGCCGCGCGCCGCTCATCCCGAGCGGATGGCCGAGCGCGATCGCGCCGCCATGCGGGTTGACGAAGTCGGCATCGTCCTTGACGCCCAACTGCCGCAGGCAGGCTATGCCTTGCGAGGCGAAGGCTTCATTGAGCTCGATCAAATCGAAGTCCGAGATTTTCAGGCCCAGCCGTTCCATCAGCTTGCGGGTCGCCGGCACCGGGCCAATGCCCATGATGCGCGGCGGCACCGCGGCCGAGGCCAGCCCGAGAATGCGCGCGCGCGGCGTCAGGCCGTGCTTCTTCACCGCGGCTTCCGAGGCCAGGATCATCGCGGCGGCGCCGTCATTGACGCCGGAGGCGTTGCCCGCCGTCACCGTGCCGGGATTGCGCACGATCGGCTTCAGTTTTGTCAAAGCTTCCAGCGTGGTTTCGGGTCGCGGATGCTCGTCCTTGTCGACCATGATCGGGCCGGCCTTGCCGCCGGGCACCGAAACCGGCGTGATTTCCTCGGCGAAATAGCCCGACGCGATCGCCGCACCGGCGCGCTGCTGCGAGCGGATCGCGAACGCGTCCTGATCGGCGCGCGAGACCTGGAATTCCTCGGCAACGTTCTCGCCGGTTTCCGGCATCGCATCGACGCCATATTGCGCCTTCATCAAGGGATTGATGAAGCGCCAGCCGATCGTGGTGTCGTAGATCTCGGCCGAGCGCGCGAACGCTTCCGGCGCCTTGCCCATCACGAACGGCGCCCGCGTCATCGATTCGACGCCACCGGCAATCGCGAAATCGATTTCACCAGCGCGGATGGCGCGGCCGGCGGCGCCGACCGCATCGAGGCCGGAAGCACAGAGACGATTGAGGGTCTGGCCGGGAACCGTATCCGGCATCCCCGCCAGCAACAGCGCCATCCGCGCGACGTTGCGGTTGTCTTCGCCGGCCTGGTTGGCGCAGCCGAAAAACACCTCGTCGACCTGCGACCAGTCGAGCCCGGGATGCTTCGCCATCAGCGCCTTGATCGGCGCGGCGCCAAGATCGTCGGCGCGGACCTTGGCGAGCGAACCGCCGAAACGGCCGATCGGGGTCCGGACGGCATCGCAAATATAGACATCACCCATTGAATCGCTCCCTGAATGCCGTGCTTGAGGCGTTGGCCCGCTCGAATTGATGGCGAGTTTTAGGAGCGCGCTCGCGGCAGGTCAATTGAGGGGCAGCGCTTTCGCGCCGGGTCCGGCATGCCGCCACGGCAGGCTTGCTGAAATAGCGGGCGACCGGGCGTGGAAAACCCGGACAATTGCCGCAAAGCAATAGGACCAGAGGGCGAAACTTTGTAGGTTTCCGGCGCAATGACGATCCAGCAACCCATTCCCGCCCCTGAACCGCCCGAACCCACGCCGGCCGCTGACGCCAATGCGCGCGTCACGCCGATGATGGAACAGTACCTCGAAATCAAGGCCGGCCATCCCGGCCTGCTGCTATTCTACCGGATGGGCGATTTCTACGAGCTGTTCTTCGAGGACGCCGAGATCGCCTCCAAAACGCTCGGCATCGTCCTGACCAAGCGCGGCAAGCATCAGGGCATGGATATCCCGATGTGCGGCGTGCCGGTGGAGCGCTCCGAGGATTACCTGCATCGCCTGATCAATGCCGGCCACCGCGTCGCCGTCTGCGAGCAGACCGAGAACCCGGCGGAAGCGCGCGCCCGCGGCAACAAGAGCGTGGTCCGTCGCGGCGTGGTGCGGCTGGTGACGCCGGGCACGCTGACCGAAGACACGCTGCTGGATGCCCGCACCAACAATTATCTGCTGGCAATCGCGCGCGCCCGCGCATCAAGCGGCGGCGACCGCGTCGGCCTCGCCTGGATCGATATTTCGACTTCGGAATTCATGGTGACGGAATGCTCGACCGCGGAGCTCGCGGCGACCTTGGCGCGGATCAATCCCAATGAAGTGATCGTCACCGATGCGCTCTATGGCGATCCCGATCTCGGACCGCTGCTGCGCGAACTGCAGGCGGTGACGCCGCTGACCCGCGATGTCTTCGACGGCGCCACCGCCGAACGCCGGCTCTGCGATTATTTCGCGGTCGCGACCATGGATGGTCTTTCCGCGATGTCGCGGCTGGAAGCAACCGCCGCTGCCGCCGCCGTCACCTATATCGACCGCACCCAGGTGGGAAAGCGCCCACCACTGTCGCCGCCGTCGCGCGAGGCCGCCGGCACCACGATGGCGATTGATCCCGCGACCCGCGCCAATCTCGATTTGACGCGGACGCTGGCCGGCCAACGCCGCTGCTCGCGGCTCGATGCGATCGATTGCGCGGTGACGTCGGCCGGATCGCGGCTGCTGGCGCAGCGGCTGGCGGCACCGCTCACCGACAGCGCCGTGATTGCGCGGCGGCTGGATGCGATTGCGGCGTTTGTTGCCGATAGCGCTGCGCGCGACGATGTCCGCAGCACGCTCAAGGCGGCCCCCGATATGTCGCGCGCGCTGGCGCGGCTGTCGGTTGGGCGCGGCGGCCCGCGCGACCTTGCCGGCCTACGCGACGGCATCCTCGCCGCCGATCAGGCGCTGGCGCGGCTGGGACAGTTGCAGGCACCACCGCCGGAAATCGTTGCCGTGATGGAAGCGTTGCGCCGCCCGTCGCGCGATCTCGCGCGCGAATTCGAGCGCGCGTTGGCCGAACAACTGCCGCTGATCAAGCGCGACGGCGGTTTTGTCCGCGAGGGCTATGAGCCGGCGCTGGACGAGACCCGCAGCCTGCGCGACGCCTCCCGCCTCGTGGTCGCGGCGATGCAGGCCCGCTATGCCGACGACACCGGGATCAAGGCGCTCAAGATCCGGCATAACAATGTGCTGGGTTACTTCGTCGAGGTCACAGCGCAGCACGGCGACCGGCTGATGGCGCCGCCGCTGAACGCGACTTTTATCCATCGCCAGACGCTGGCCGGACAGGTTCGCTTCACGACGTCGGAACTCGGCGAGATCGAAGCCAAGATCGCCAATGCCGGCGACCGCGCGCTCGGGCTGGAGCTCGAAATCTTCGAGCGGCTCTGCGCCATGGCGCTGGCCGCCAGCGACGATCTGCGCGCGGCCGCGCACGCGTTCGCGCTGCTCGATGTCGCGACCGCACTCGCAAAACTCGCGGTCGACGACAATTACGTGCGGCCCGATGTCGACGGCTCGCTCGGCTTCGCGGTCGAAGGCGGCCGCCATCCGGTGGTCGAGCAGGCGCTGAAGCGCGACGGCCATCCGTTCATCGCCAATGCCTGCGACCTCTCGCCGGGTCGGGGACAAAAGTCCGGACAGATCTGGCTGCTCACCGGCCCCAACATGGCCGGTAAATCGACCTTCCTAAGGCAGAATGCGCTGATCGCGCTGATGGCGCAGATCGGCTCCTACGTGCCGGCGTCGCGCGTCCGGATCGGCGTCATCGACCGGCTGTTCTCCCGCGTCGGCGCCGCCGACGATCTGGCGCGCGGCCGCTCGACCTTCATGGTGGAGATGGTCGAGACCGCCGTGATCCTCAACCAGGCCAGCGAACGCTCGCTGGTGATCCTGGACGAAATCGGCCGCGGCACCGCGACCTTCGACGGCCTCTCGATCGCATGGGCCGCGATCGAGCATCTGCACGAAGCCAACCGCTGCCGCTCGTTGTTCGCGACGCATTATCACGAGCTGACGGCGCTCTCCGCCAAACTGCCGCGGATGTTCAACGCCACCGTGCGGGTCAAGGAGTGGCAGGGCGACGTCGTGTTCCTGCACGAAGTACTGCCGGGATCGGCCGACCGCTCCTACGGCATCCAGGTCGCAAAACTCGCAGGGCTGCCGCCGGCCGTGA
>JAIEPP010000404.1 GCA_019748335.1 Xanthobacteraceae bacterium | reverse complement strand
TCGGCTTCTTCTTCGCCTTCATGATGTTGGGCAGCGAGGCATAGCGCGGCTCGTTCAATCGCAAGTCGGTAGTTACGATCGACGGCCCCTTCAGTTTCACGGTCTGCAGGCCGCCGTCGACTTCGCGGGTCACCTTGAAATCGGCGCCATCGACTTCAAGCTTGGAGGCAAAGGTCGCCTGCGACCAGCCGAGCAGGGCTGCCAGCATCTGGCCGGTCTGGTTGCTGTCGTCGTCGATCGCCTGCTTGCCGAGAATGATCAGGCCGGGCTTCTCCGCGTCGGCGATGGCCTTGAGAATCTTCGCGACCGCCAGCGGTTCGACATTGCCTTCGGCCTTGACCAGGATGCCGCGGTCGGCACCCATCGCCAGACCGGTCCGGATCGTCTCCGAGGCCTGCGCCGGGCCAATCGACACCACGACCACCTCGGTCGCCTTGCCGGCTTCCTTCAGCCGCAGCGCTTCCTCGACGGCGATTTCGTCGAACGGGTTCATCGACATTTTGACGTTGCCGAGTTCCACGCCCGTTCCATCGCTCTTGACGCGGACCTTGACGTTGTAGTCGACCACCCGTTTTACCGGCACAAGAACCTTCATCGACCCTCTTTCGCTTGAATTCTGGATTTGATTGGCTTCGGCGCGGAACCTAAAGGTCCCGCTATCGGCGGTCAACGCGCGAAAGCCAAAAATCGCCCCAAGGAGACCTCGAGCAGACCTCGATAATGACCCCGGAAATGCCCCCGCGGACGGCCGGAAGAACCGCCGTTTAACGGTTCTGGCCAGGCACCCACAACACGTCGCCGGCCCCGTTGTCGTTAACGGCACGGCTGGCCACGAACAGGAAGTCCGACAGCCGATTGATATATTGAATGGCGGCCTCGCTGACCGGCTCGTCGGGATTGGCGGCGAGTTCCACGATGGTTCGTTCCGCCCGGCGACATATGGTGCGGGCGAGATGCAGGTATGCCGCGGCGGGGGTGCCGCCCGGCAGGACAAACGAGGTCAGGGGTGCAAGCTTCGCGTTCAGCGTGTCGATGTCGCGTTCGACCCGTTCGACCTGACTCGACAGCACCCGCAAGCGCTCCGCTTTGCCGTCGCGCTGCGGTACCGCGAGATCGGCGCCGAGATCGAACAGATCGTTCTGGATCAACGCCAGCATTTTATCGAGTTCGGGCGCCTCGGCCAGATGCAGCCGCACCACGCCGATGGCGGCATTGGTCTCGTCCACCGTGCCATAGGCGGCTACCCGCAGATCGTATTTCGGCCGCCGTTCGCCGCTGCCGAGTGCGGTGGTGCCGTCATCGCCGGTCCTGGTATAGATGCGGTTGAGCACGACCATCTCAGACTCCTGCTGCCGGTTCCATTATTTGCCCATCGCCCAGACGGCGACCATGGTGATGACGATGGCGACGAACTGCAGCAGGACCCGCAGCCGCATCAGTTGCTGCGACCGGTTCGGCGAACCGCCCCGCATCATGTTGATGAGGCCCAGCAGCAGCACGATAGCGACGGCCGCAACGGCGATGGGGAGGACAATCGAACTCAGAAAGGATGCCATGGGCGCTACATAACACCGCACAGGGCCAACTGCCACACGGTCGCGACCAGCTTAACGATCTGGCTTTTAACTCAATAATATCAGAAACTAGCGGCGCGTTCGCGGTTCGAACCGTCATTGTCAGACCCAGGGTGGGATGTGAGACAGCTTCGTTACGTCTACCATGTCGTGATGGACGCGTTTTACACGTTCCTCGCCGATGACGGCTGGGCGATTGCGAGCCATATCGCGCTGTCGACGCTGATGGCGCTATTCCCGTTCCTGATCGTGCTGACTTCGCTGGCCGGCTTTTTCGGCTCCAAGGAACTGGCCGACCAGGCCGCGCAGCTGATGCTGCAGGTGTGGCCGCAGCAGGTCGCCGATTCGCTGTCGGGCGAAATCCACGACGTGTTGACCACGACGCGCAGCGACGTGCTGACCATCGGCGTGGTGCTCGCGGTGTATTTCGCATCGAACGGCGTCGAGGCGCTGCGGGTCGCGCTCAACCGCGCCTATTCGGTGATCGAACCGCGCCGCTGGTACTGGCTGCGGCTGGAATCGATCGGCTACACCCTGGTCGCGGCCTTCACCGCGTTGGCGATGGCGTTCCTGATCGTGCTGTTTCCGTTGTTCGTCGAAGCGGCGCGGCGGCATATTCCGCTGGTCGTCGAAACCAACGAGCACTTCCTCAACGTCACCCGCTACAGCATCACCATCGCGGCGCTGGTGGTGGCGCTGTTCATCCTGCACGCCTGGCTGCCGGCGGGACGACGGGGTTTCCTCCAGATCCTGCCCGGCATCATCTTCACCATGGCGGCGTCGCTGGTCTCGGGCATCGTGTTCGGCCAGTACCTGGCACGGTTCGCCAACAACTACGTCACGATGTATGCCGGCCTCGCCTCGGTGATCATCGCGCTGGTGTTTCTGTATTTTATCGCCGCGATCTTCGTCTATGGCGGCGAACTGAACGCGGCGATCATCAAGTCGCGGCTGCCGCACGGGATGTCGCTTCAAGCAGCGCAGTCGCTAGCGCACGTGGAGACACAGGTTTGACCAGAAAGGCGTCGGCGCCGGCATCGCGCGATGCCGCCTCGTCGTCGCCACGGCCGGATACGCCGATGATCGCGATGCGGCCCAAAGGCGGGGCCAGCGCGCGTATCCTCTTGATCGCCTCGATACCGTCGATGCCCGGCAGCACCATGTCCATCAGCACCGCGTCGAACGCGCCGTGCGCGATGCGCTCGGGCGCCGCTTCGCCCTGGCCGATGAATTCGGTCTGGTGACCGAGTTCGGTCAGGATGGCGTTGAGCACGACGCGGCCGAACGGGTTGTCTTCGACGCTGAGCAGCTTGAGCGGACGATGCCCGCGCAGCGATGGATCACCGCCCGCTCCCGGAGCGCCGGCAGCCCGCGGAGCCCTGGCCTGGGTCAACGTCACGGCAAGCGTAAAGGTGGTGCCACCGCCGCGCCGCGACGCCACTACGATGTCCCCGCCCATGGCGCGCGCGATCTGCTTGACTGATGCCAGCCCGAGCCCGGCACCGCCGAACCGGGAAGCGATACTGACATTGGCCTGCGAGAACGGCCGAAACAACCGCTTGATTTCGTTGAGCGCGAGTCCGATGCCGCTGTCGGAGATCGCAAAGGCCACACCCGTCTTGCCCTTGCCGCCGGGCAGCGGCGTCGCCGTCAGCGTGATCGCGCCCTGCTCGGTGAATTTCGCGGCATTGTCGATCAGGTTCTCCAGCGCTGCGCGCAAGCGCACGGGATCGCCGACCACGAACGCCGGAAGCTTTTCGGAAATTTCGACCGACCATTGCAGCCCCTTGGCCGCCGCCCGTCCCGCCAGCGAATCGCCGGCGGCGCGCGCCAAGGCCCGCAGGTCGAACAGGTCCTGCCGCATTCCGGCATGGGCGCCCCGGCTGCGCGCTGCATCGACAAAGAGCGTCGCCAGACTAGCCAGGTGTTCTGCGCCGGCCTTGATGGTGTCGACCCAGCGCCGCTCGCGTTCGTCGAGGTCGGACGTCGCCAGGAGATTGCTGATCGCGAGAATTCCGGTCAGCGGGGTACGGACCTCGTGGGCGAAGGCCGCCAGCGCCGCCTCAACCATGCCCGGCCCCGATACCGCCGTGCGCTTGTTTCGCTTTTTTACGGGTGGTTTTTTGACCGGCGGCTTTTTGGCCAGCGCCTTCTTGACGGGCAGCTTCCGGGCGCGTTTCGTCACCGGCCGCTTTTTGGCCGACTTTGTCGAACGCCGTACGCGTGGTTTTGCCGCCATGGTCCCTTCGTCCCGGCGAGCAGCATGCCATGTCACGGCGGCACGAGTCACGGGCGGGTTTGCGATTGTCACAGCCGGTAAACTACGGCAGCTGCACCATCCGCCGGATATCGGCCGGAGTGGCGCCCGTTGCGCGCAATTCGCGTAAGGCCTGGGCTCCGGTCGATTTCGAAAGCTTATGACCCGAAGCGTCCGTCACCAGCGCATGATGCCCGTAGGCCGGTTGCGGCAATCCCAGCAGCGCTTGCAGCAACCGGTGCACGCTGGTGGACCAGAACAGGTCCCCGCCCCGCGCCACGTGGGTGATACCCTGAAGCGCATCGTCGACCACGACCGACAAATGATAGCTGGTCGGCGTCTCCTTGCGCGCCAAAATGACGTCGCCCCAGGCTTCCGGCTGGGCGATGACGGCGTCGCATTCACCGTCAGGACCCTCACCGAATTCCTTCCAGCCAAGTTCACCCGCCTGTGCGCAAGCCGCCGCCGTGTCGAGCCGCAACGCATAGGGCGCGCCGGATGCAATCAATCGCTCGCGTTCCGCCGCCGATAGCGACTTGGCATTCCCCGGATAGAGCGGCGCCCCATCGGGATCGCGCGACCAAGGCGCAACGGCTTCCTTTTCAGCAACCAGACGGGCGACCTCGGCGCGGCTCTCGAAGCTCGGATAGATCAGGCCCCGCACCTTCAATTTTTCAAGTGCCTCGCGATAAGCGTCGAAATGCTCCGACTGCCGCCGCACAGGCATTTCCCAGGTGAGGCCGAGCCAGGCGAGATCTTCATAGATCGCAGCCTCGAATTCCGGCCGGCACCGCGTGGCGTCGATATCCTCGATCCGCAACAAGAACCGTCCACCGGTCGCGCGCGCCATCTCGAAATTCAGCAGCGCCGATAGGGCGTGGCCGAGATGGAGGTAGCCGTTCGGACTCGGCGCGAATCGAAAAACAGGTGGCGGCATCTGGCAACAATACTCGACGTTGCCGGACATGATACTCTGCCTGGCGCAGACTGCCATGCCCGGCCATCGCGATGTGAGAGAAATGACCATCCATCTCAATACCCAAGCCGATCTCGATGACGCGATCCGCGCGCTGGTGGAGCAGGACAAGCGGCTGAAGCCGATCCTCGAACTCACGGGCATGCCGGCGCTGCGGCAGCGCGAGCCGGGATTCGCGGGCCTGGCGCATATCGTCTGCGGCCAGCAGGTCTCGACCGCGAGTGCGGCGGCGATCTGGGGCCGGCTTTCGGCGGCGTTCGATCCGTTCGATCACGACGCCATCCGCAAGGCCCGCACCGACCGTCTCGGCCGGCTCGGCCTGTCCGGGGCCAAGATCAAGACCCTGAAGAACATGGCGCGCGAACTCAGCCTCGAGCGGCT
>JAIEPP010000519.1 GCA_019748335.1 Xanthobacteraceae bacterium | reverse complement strand
CGCACTGGCCTGGTATCGCGCCCGCGGCGCCATCCGCGGACCGCTCGGCCCGATCCGTGTGCCGACGCTCTATATCTGGGGCGACGCCGACGACACCGTCGGCCGCGTCGCCGCCGAAGGCACGGTCGATTTCATCGCCGCCCCCTACCGCTTCGAGGTGCTGCCCGGCGTCGGACATTTTGCAGCCGATCAGGCGCCGGAGCGAGTCAGCGAATTGATGCTGGAGCATCTGGCCGCGCATCCGGTGTGACGGGAACCGAAGCCCTGCGCAAATGTTGTCATGCAGCAATTGGAGCATGACGACATGGCCAGTGAACCTTCTGCCGCGAAACCCGCCACGACCGAACGCAAGCCTCAGGGAATGCGCATTCCCTCACCGCTACTGCCGCAAATCCATCCGCCGCTGTCAAACGGCGGTCAGGAGCAGGTGCGCGACAGCAACTGCTGATCGCTGTCTTCGCACAACCGCTTCGCCGTCATCCTGAGGTGCGAGCGGAGCGAGCCTCGAAGGATGGCCGCAAGCACCGTCGTTAGCCATCCTTCGAGGCTCGCCGAAGACGGCGAGCAACTCAGGATGACGGCGAGACTTTGCGTACCTGAAAAATAAAAAACGCGACGGAGGATGCCTCCGTCGCGCGTTGATTGTTTCCGAAAGTAGTCTGCTTCGCCCCTACTCGCTCTTGTCGATATTCCAGAAGATCGGCGTCGCCGGGCCGTCGAGCACGCCGGTGAGCGATTTCCGCCACGCGCTCGGCTGGGTATACTGGCCGAGCGGAATGTAGATCACCTGCTCATAGGCTTCCTTCTGGATTTCGGTGGCGATCTTCTTTGCCTCTTCAGGCGTCTTGGCGCGCGCGAAATCGTTCTTCAAGGACTCGATCTTGGGATCGTCGGCCCAGCCGAACCAGCCGCCGTTCTTGCCCTTGCCGCCGATCGCGAAGTTGACGATCGGGTTGGAGAGGTCGGCGCCGTTCCAGTTGGTGAAGAACATGTTCCAGCCGCCTTCCTTGATCGGCTTCTGGCTGGCGCGGCGGGAGACGACGGTGCCCCAGTCGGTGGCCTGCAGGTCGATCTTGAAGCCGGCTTCCTTCATCAGCTGGGCGGCGACGATCGGCTGCGCCTTCAGCGTGACGACGTCGCCGGGCGCCATGATCACGACCGGCGTGCCGTCGTAACCGGATTCGGCCAGCAGCTTCTTGGCTTCCGCCATGCCGTTGCCCTTGACGACGGCTTCCGAACCAACGTCGGTCTCGAGCGGCGTGCCGCAGACGAACGCTGCGCCACAGATCTTGTAATATTGCGGGTTGCCGATCAGCGCATCCAGCACGTCCTTCTGGTTCATCGCCAGGAAAGCGGCGCGGCGGATTTTTACATTGTCGAAGGGCGGGAACAGGAAATTCATCCGGCCGACGGTCTGGAAGCCGACCTTGTCGAGCGTGTCGATCTTGATGTCCTTGTTGGCGGCAAGGACGGGAAGAATATCGAACGACGGCACTTCCATGAAATCGATATCACCGGACTGCAGCGCGTTCACCGCGGTCTGCGCGTCCGCCATCGTGATCCATTCGACGCGATCGACCTTCACCACCTTGCCGCCCGAGGTCCAGCTCGGCGCTTCCTTGCGCGGCACGTAGTCGGTGTTCTTGACGAATACCGCTTTGACGCCGGGCTGGAATTCGGCCTGCACGAACTTGAACGGGCCGGACCCGATCAGTTCTGGGATCGGTGTGCCGGGCGGCGTTTCCGCCAGGCGCTTCGGCATCATGAACGGCACCAGCGACGACGGCTTGCCGATCGACTCCAGCACCAGGCTGTAGGGTTCTTTCAGCTTCAGCGTGATGGTCTTGGCGTCGGTGGCTTCGAGGCTCGCGGTGAAATCCATCAGCTTCTGGCCCATGCCGTCGGCCTTGCCCCAGCGCTTCAGCGAGGCGACGCAATCTTCCGCCGTCACCGGCGTGCCGTCATGGAATTTCAAACCGTCGCGCAGCGTGAAGGTGTAGGTCAGCTTGTCGTCGGAGATCTTGTACTCCGCCATCTGCGGCTGGACCTTGAAGCTGGAGTCCTGCGCCAGCAGCGTGTCGTAGACCATATAGCCGAAGTCGCGCACGATATAGGCGGTGGTCTGCATGCCCGGCGTGCGCAGGTCGGCGTGCATCACCGCGGTGATGGTCTTGCCGGCTGCCAAGGCCTGAGACGTGAGCGCTGACGAAGCCAACGCCACCGAGAGCGCGACAGCCGACAAAGCGGACGCTATCGCTGGACGCTTCCGACGCATGATCTGCAACATTCGATCTCTCCTGACGTGAAACTGGTCAAAACCCGATGATTCATTATGCATGCGGTTCGTTATTTAGGCGAACCAGGGTTCGCTGTTGAGGCGAACTAACACGCTGTAAATCCTGATCATTTGAAGACTTGCACCAAGCACGCGGCGCGTCAATCGGGTTTTGGCAAAATCGAACGTATACAAATGAATGAGCCGGCTGCCGCTATTTGACTTTACAAATGCGCCGCGGGCGATTTTCGTAAGGCCGCGCGATGCCGATGTCGCGCGCTCAAGCCCGAAGAGAAATTTCATGAACCCGGCCAATCTTCCCTTTGATTCCGAGACCATGCTGCAGGGGCTGCGAAGCTGGGTGGAATGCGAAAGCCCGACCTGGGACAAGAGCGCCGTCGAGCGCATGCTCGACCTCGCCGCGCGCGAAATGGCGATCATGGGTGCGACCATCGAACGCATCGCCGGCCGCCAGGGTTTTGCCGGATGCGTCCGCGCCCGCTTTCCGCATCCGAAACAGGGCGAGCCCGGCATTCTGATCGCCGGCCATCTCGATACGGTGCATCCGGTCGGCACGATTGAGAAACTGAAATGGCGGCGCGAAGGCAACAAGTGCTTCGGCCCCGGGATCTTCGACATGAAGGGCGGCAACTACCTCAGCCTCGAAGCGATCCGGCAACTGGCCCGCGCGTCGTTCACGACGCCGCTGCCGATCACGGTGCTGTTCACCCCGGACGAGGAAGTCGGCACGCCCTCGACCCGCGACCTGATCGAGGCCGAGGCCGCGCGCAACAAATACGTGCTGGTGCCGGAGCCCGGCCGGCTGAACAACGGCGTCGTCACCGGGCGCTACGCCATCGCCCGCTTCAACCTCGAAGCCGTCGGCAAGCCCAGCCATGCCGGCGCCACGCTGTCCTCGGGACGTTCAGCCATCCGGGAGATGGCGCGCCAGATCATCGCCATCGACGGCATGACGACGGAGGACTGCACGTTCTCGGTCGGCATCGTCCATGGCGGCCAGTGGGTCAACTGCGTCGCCACCACCTGCACCGGCGAGGCGCTGAGCATGGCCAAGCGTCAGGCCGATCTCGACCGCGGGGTCGAGCGCATGCTGGCCTTGACCGGCAGTGCCAACGACGTCTCCTTTACGGTGACCCGCGGCGTCACCCGCCCGGTCTGGGAGCCCGATGCCGGCACCATGGCGCTGTACGAGAAGGCGCGCGGACTTGCCAAGGCGATGGGCCATGAACTGCCCCACGCCAGCGCCGGCGGCGGCTCCGACGGCAACTTTACCGGCGCGATGGGGATACCGACGCTCGACGGCCTCGGCGTCCGCGGCGCCGACGCCCATACGCTGAACGAACATATCGAGGTGGATAGCCTGGCCGAACGCGGCCGGCTGATGGCGGGGTTGCTGGCGACCCTGGAATGAGACCCGTGTTCGTCATGGCCGGGCTTGTCCCGGCCATCCACGACTTGCTTGCGATCGTCGAAAAGACGTGGATGCCCGGGACAAGCCCGGGCATGACGGCGGTGGGGATGAGACCTCTAATGGCACGGGACTTGCTGAACTGATACGCTGCCCACGGTGAACCAAGTCCGTGCCAACCGAATGACCGGTTGCCACATTTGTAACGGAACAAAATGCTCGGATATCTGCTTCGCCGCATCCTCGCCACCATCCCCGTGATGGGCGTGGTTGCGCTGTTTGTGTTCCTGCTGTTGCGGCTGACGCCCGGCGACCCCGCCGCGATCCTGGCCGGCGACAATGCGACGCCGGAAAAGCTCGAACAAATCCGCACCTCACTCGGCCTCACCGAGCCGCTGCACATCCAGTTCTTCACCTGGGTCGGACGTCTCTTGCACGGCGATCTCGGCGTCTCCCTGATCTCGAACGTGCCGGTGCTGAAGATGATCGGCCAGCGCGTCGAGCCTTCGATCTCGGTCGCGCTTTGCACCATCATCCTCGCCATCCTGGTCGCGGTCCCGCTCGGCGTGATCGCGGCGTGGAAGCACGGCACCTGGATCGACCGCTTCGTGATGGGTCTCTCCGTGGTCGGCTTCTCCGTCCCCGTCTTCGTGATCGGCTACGTGCTGATCCAGATCTTCGCGATCGATCTGCGCTGGGTGCCGGTGCAGGGCTTCAAGAGCATCTTCAACGGTTTTGGCCCGTTCTTCGAACGCATCATCCTGCCGACCTGCACGCTCTCCTTTATCTATGTCGCATTGATCGCGCGGATGACGCGGGCGGCGATGCTGGACGTGCTGGGCGAGGATTACGTCCGCACCGCGCGCGCCAAGGGCATTTCCGAGACCGGCGTGCTACTGCACCACGCGCTGCGCAACGCCGCCGTCCCGGTCATCACCGTGATCGGGACAGGTTTCGCGCTGCTGATTTCCGGCGTCGTCGTCACCGAGAGTGTGTTCAACCTGCCCGGCATCGGCCGCCTCACCGTCGATGCGGTGCTGGCGCGCGACTATCCGGTGATCCAGGCGATGATCCTGCTGACGTCGGGAATCTATGTCGCCGTCAATTTGCTGATCGACGTTGCTTACACCCTGCTTGATCCGAGGATTCGGTACTGATGGCGATCGAAACCCTCCCCGAACCGTCGATCCCGGTCACCACGCCGTTCCGGCCGAAACTGGGATTCCTCACCTCGACGCCGATCATCGCGGTCGCGACCGTGCTGCTGGCCCTGGTCGTGCTAATGGCGGTTTTGGCGCCGCTGCTGGCGCCGCACGATCCGCAACTGCTGGCGCCGGCACAACGGCTGAAGCCGTCGAGCGCGCTGCACTGGCTCGGCACCGACGGCTACGGCCGCGACGTGCTGTCGCGCATCATCTATGGTGGCCGGATCTCGCTCGTCATCGGCGTCGGCGCCGCGATCTTCTCGATCGGCAT
>JAIEPP010000675.1 GCA_019748335.1 Xanthobacteraceae bacterium | reverse complement strand
TTGATCGACGACGCCACCTGGAACAAGCGCAAGGGCGACTGGCTGCCGTCATCCGACGACGGCGACTTCATCGCCTCGCTGATGCAGCCGGTCACTGAGACCGGTCAGTACGCGTCGTGGATTTCGCCGCCCAAGGTCGGCATCGACAACAAGCCCGGCGACTTCGAGTATGTGAAGATCGAGACGTAACGCCGTCATACCCGCGAAGGCGGGTATCCAGTACGCCGCGGCCAGCGTGAGTTGGCCACGGCGTTTCTTTAATGTGCGCCTGCGTTTACTGGATCACCCGCCTTCGCCTTCGCGGGTGATGACAGCTTCGAACTACCCCGCGATCTCCAGCCCCGCATTCGCGTAGACCACGCCGCCGTCGACCGCGATGGTATTGCCCACCACATAGTCGCCGGCGCGCGAGGCGAGATAGATCGCTACTCCCGCCATGTCCTCGTCGGTGCCGATGCGCTTCGCCGGAATCCGTTGGGCCACTTCGTCCGAATGGTCACGCGCGGCGCGGTTCATGTCCGACTTGAAGGCGCCGGGCGCAATCGCCGTGACGTTGATATGGTCCTTGACCAGCTTGGTCGCCATCCGTCGCGTCAGGTGGATCACGGCGGCCTTGCTGGCCGCGTAGGAATAGGTCTCGCCGGGATTGACGAAGATGCCGTCGACGGAGGCGATGTTGATGACTTTGGCGGGCCGTTCGTGGCTTGCCGCCGCGCGCAGCGGTTTCGCCAGCGCCTTGGTCAGGAAGAACAGCGACTTGACGTTGAGGTCCATGACCTTGTCCCAGCCGCTTTCCGGAAATTCGTCGAAATCCGCGCCCCAGGCCGCACCCGCATTGTTGACGAGGATGTCGAGCTTCGGCTCCAGCTTGATCAGTTCGGCGGCGAGCTTGTCGCAGCCCGCGACCGTCGAAATGTCGATCGGCAGTGCGATGCATTCGCCGTCATAGGCGGCCGAGAGTTCCTTCGCAGTCGCCTCGCAGGGGCCGGCCTTGCGCGCGGTGATGTAGACCTTCGCAGCACCCTGGGCGAGAAATCCGGCCGCGATCATCTTGCCGATACCGCGCGAGCCGCCGGTCACCAATGCGATGCGGCCCTTCAGCGAAAACAGATCCTTGAACATGCATTCCTCCGTTTGATTTGACGGAGGTTTTGAGCGCGGGAGCGGAGCGAGTCAAGGAAGGGAAGCGGGATGCTGTAGCCCGGATGGAGCGAAGCGCAATCCGGGAAAGTCTATCAAGTTGCGAGACCGCCCCGGATTTCGCTTCGCTTCATCCGGGCTACGGGTGCCCGCTTACGCCGCGTCGATGCGGCGAAAGCCGTTCCACATCGCGGTGGCGGCGCCGGAGGTCAGGACCGGGAGGATGCGGGCGTCCTGATAGTTGCCGTTGAGCGAGATCCGCTGCAACGCCGTCAGATGGTCGGCGCTTTCCGGAAAGATCATGCCCGGCCGCGTCGTCACCGCGGTCTTGAATCCGGCGGACCCGGTGAGCGCGAATTCGCGTTTGCCGGCGGCGGCGCGGTCGCCATAGGGATAGCAGAAATGCAGCACCGGCCGCTGCAGCGCGTTTTCGATCCGCTCACGGCTGCCGGCGATCTCGAACGAAGCGGTAGCTTCACTCTGTCGCGCCAGGTTGCAATGGCTGACGGTGTGGGCGCCGATGGTGACCAGCGGATCGTCCGCGAACGGCTTCAATTCGTCCCAGGACATGCAGAACTCGCGGGCGATGGCGGTTTCGTCCACGCCGTGGCGGGCGCACAGCGCCGAGATTTCGCGCTGCTCGTCGTGTTCGCCGGGCAGGGTGCGCAGCCAGCCGTGCAGCCGGTCGAAGGCCGCCTGCATGGCCTCCGGTGTCGAGGTGTCGAGGTGTGTCATGTTGCCGCCGATCGGGACTTCGATCGAAGACGCGCTGGCGATCACCCGCTCGAGCGTGATCCACCACAGCCGTCCGGTGCCTTCGGCGAAATCGCTGGCGACATAGACGTTCATGGGCGCGTCAAATTCACGCATCACCGGAGCTGCGAAATCGCGGTTGTCGCGATAGCCGTCGTCGAAGGTGAAGCAGGCAAAGCGACGCGCGAAATTGCGTTGCGACAGCCGCGCATGCACTTCGTCCATGGTGACGAAGTCGACGTCGAGGTCGCGGAGATGCTGCAGCGTCGCCCGCAGGAATTCCGGTTCGATCTCGAGATGGCGGTTGGGCTGGAATTCGGCGTCGCGGCGCGGGCGCACGTGATGCAGCATGAAAATGGCGCCGACGCCTGCGAACATTGGCCGCAGCAGGTGGTGGGCTCCCGAAAGGGTGAGCGCTTCCAGCCCGGCGCGGATGACGGCGTTGCGGAACTGTTTCATTGCACGTGACTGGCCGGTTCGAGTTCAACCCAAAATTAACGACCGACCCTGAAGAAACTGTTAGCCGGGCAAAGCAGGATTTCCTGCCATTTCGGGTTTGACAGCCCCGCAAGGGTTTGTTTTCTCTCTGTTCCCAGTGCCCTTTTGGTTCCGAAGTTCGTATCAGGGGTGCCGCGATCGTATGAACTTCGGCAACGGGGCAAAAGGCCCCGCAGGACCTCGAATGCACGGACTTTTCAGGTGGAGTAGCAAATGGTGGCCGGGCGTGATTCCGCTGGTCATCTTTTGGGCTATCGCGGCCTGGACCAGCACCGAACCGCTCGAAGCCGACCTGGCGCAGCGCGCCACCGCCGCGCTGAAGGATACCGTGCTCGATAAAGCGCGCATCGCGGTCGCCGGCCGCGACGTGACGTTTGCCGCCGACGCGTTCTCGGAAGACGGCCGTCAGAGCGCGGTGGCCTCGGTAGAGGCCGTGCCCGGCGTGCGGCTCGTCAACGACGAGACCCGTCTGGTCCCCGAAGCCAAGCCGTTCGTCTGGTCGGCGGAGCGCGACGTGGTCCGGGTGACGCTGTCAGGCAGTTCGCCGCTGCCGGCAAGCAAGAGCAAATTGATGGAGGCGGCACGCGCCAATCTCGGCGGCGTCGAGGTCGTCGACCGGATGAATTTGTCTCGCGGCGCGCCGCCGCGCTTCGACAACGCCGCGCTGCTGCTGCTCGACCAGATCGGCAAACTCAAGGACGGCAAGATCACGCTGTCGGACGGCAAGGTCAGCCTGTCCGGCATGGCGCGCGACCTCGGCGGCAGGGAAGCGATATCAGCCGCGTTGAAGAATTTGCCCGACGGCTTTTCGGTAGCGGCCAACGACGTCAAGGCGCCGCCCTACATCTTCCAGGCCTACAAGGACCCGGTCGCGGTGACGCTGACGTTGACCGGCTATGTGCCCGACAACAACGTCCATGCCGCGCTGGTCGCGGCGGCCGGCCGCAAGTTCTTCAGCGAAAAGGTCGTCGACAATCTCAAGGCCAGCGTCGGCGCGCCCGCGGGATTTGCCAATGCGGTGGTGCCGGCGCTCGGCGCACTGTCGCGGCTGTCGACCGGCACGCTCGTTGTCAGCGACCGCGAGGTCAAGCTGCAGGGCGACGCGCTCTACGATGCCGCCGCCAACCAAATCCGTTCAGGTTTGGGCAAGGACTTTCCGCAGGGCTGGCAGTTCAAGCCGGAAATCTCGGTCAAGCCGGCCGCCGCACCGGTCGACGCCACCGTCTGCCAGCAATTGTTCGCCGAGCTGCTCGGCAAGGCCCGGATCCGGTTTGAATCGGGGAAGGCCGATATCGTGGCTGACTCCACCGGTCTGCTCGATCGCCTGATCGAAACCGCTTTGCGCTGTCCCAACGCCGAAATCGAGATCGCCGGGCATACCGACACCGACGGTGACCAAGCGGCCAACCAGACGCTGTCGGAGAAGCGCGCGCAGGCGGTCGCCGACTATCTGGTTAAAGCGGGATTGCCGGCCAATCGCTTCCTGCCGGTCGGCTATGGCTCGACCCAGCCGATTGCCGGTAATGATACCGAGGATGGCAAGGCGCAGAACCGCCGCATCGATTTCGTGGTGAAATAGCATGGCCTATCTGGCGACATTCTACTGGGGCTGGCTGTTGGGGTCCGTTCTGCTCGGCTTGGCGATGGGCTGGATTTCCGTGGTTCAGCACGGCGACGGCGTTCCCCGGAAGTGGCGGTGGGCGATCGCTGCGCTCGTGGCGGCGCTGGTCGCGGCCGCGCTCGCGCGCGTCGTTCCCGGCCGTTTCGGCTATTGGCTCGATCTCGGCCTGATCATGTTTGCGTTGTATCTGTGCGGTTGTGCGGTGGGGTCATGGCTGCGCTACTGGGTGGTTTCGCGCGGTGCGCGGGCGGCCTGACGGATGCCGGGGCCGGCCAAAGCGTCACGATCGCCATCCATTCCGCTCCCCCCCGGCCGGTCGCGCCCCTGTCCGGAAAGCCCGTTTTGGCGAGATTGCAGCAAATCTGTGCTTCCGCTGTCATCAACTCCACCTAATATGTTGAAGAAGCGCGTTTTATTGTCGTTTGGCGAATTCCACTCGGCCTCAAAACGCGCTACCAGAGGGGCCAGGGAGCAGCGTAGCGTCGGCGGGGTCGCACCGTTGCCGCCACCGCCGGAGAGCAATTCGCCGGATCGCAATTCGAGGTCTAGATGCTGGAAGCAATACGCAGGGCGATCTCGTTTCTGCGCCAGAAGCAGGTCCTGCATAAGCTCGGGGTTGTGATCAGCATCGCGGTCATCGCCGTCGCTTGCTACGTGCTCTATCACATGCTGCGCGGCATCGACTCCAACGAGGTGATCGAAGCCATCAAGAGCACCGAGCCGCGCCAGATATGGCTGGCGGCATTGTTCGTGGCGGCGGGCTATTTCACCCTGACCTTCTACGACTGGTTCGCGGTGCGCGCGATCGGCCACGGCCACATTCCCTACCGCGTCAACGCGCTGGCCGCCTTCACTTCCTATTCGATCGGCCACAATGTCGGCGCCAGCGTCTTCACCGGCGGCGCGGTGCGGTACCGGATCTATTCGGCCTGGGGCTTGAACGCGATCGACGTCGCCAAGATCTGCTTCCTCGCCGGGCTGACCTTCTGGCTCGGCAATGCCGCGGTGCTGGGACTGGGCATCGCCTACCATCCGGAAGCCGCCGCCTCGATCGACCAGCTGCCGCCCTGGCTCAACCGGCTAGCGGCGTTTGCGATCATCGTCGGCCTCGTCGGCTATGTGGTCTGGGTCTGGACCCAGCCGCGCAGCGTCGGCCGGGGGC
>JAIEPP010000228.1 GCA_019748335.1 Xanthobacteraceae bacterium | reverse complement strand
TTTCCGTCGCGGCTTTCGTTCTGCTGCTTCTGGTGTCGGTGACCGTGATCGGGATGTCGCTTCAGGCGCGCGCCGATGCGGTGCGGGAGAGTTCCGAACGACGTGAGATGCTCTCGCGCCTTGAAGCCAGGTTGCGGGTAAACGCCGGCCGGCCGACCGCAGCGCCGCCTGCCGCATTCCTTGATGCATCGACCCCGGGTCTGGCTAGCGCGCAGCTGCAATCATATCTCGGGCAGTTGGCGGGCGACAAAAATGCGAGCCTTGTTTCATCCGGCGGCGAAGCCGCCAAGCGCGACGATGCACCTGATACGGTCCGCATACAGGCTACGCTTGACATGAATCTGCAGTCGTTGCGTGCAGTGCTGTATCAGCTTGAAAGCGGAACGCCGTATGTTTTCGTGGAGGCGCTGGCGGTCCAGCCTGTCAACGCAACAGCTGGGCGTTCCGTCGAAGATCCGCTGTTGCGCACCACTTTGAGCCTGCGCGCGCTTTGGCGGCGAGGTGCGCCGTGAGACATTCACGACCGCGAGCGACATTTAGCCTCCTGCTCCTGTCGGCCCTGATCTTCAGCGCCGGCGCAAGGACCGAAGAGGGACAGGCGGCCGCGCCCCTCGCTAATCCTGTCGCGGCGCAACCGCTGGAGCAGCTGCCAGCGATCGTCGATCGCTCGCTGTTTTCGCCGAGCCGTCGTCCTCCTGCGGCGGCGCTGCCGCCGGTCGTGCAGGCGCCCGCGGCGTCTGCACCGCCGTCCGCGCCGCCCAACGTTATTCTCCTGGGGGTCGTGATGGACGGCCAGAATGCCCGCGCCGTTGTTCAAGTTGGTTCCGACAAGAGATTGTTGCGCGCCCAGATGGGCGACGATATCGACGGTTGGAAGGTAGCCCAAATCGATGGGCGCAAGGTGGTGTTGGCGTCGCAGGACGGTCGTTTCGCCACCTACAGGCTCTTCAACGATGAGCGCGGAGGGGCAGGCGCGAACGGAGGGGCCGGGCCGGACGGACCGAAGAACTCGCAGATCCAGCAAACGCCGTCGCCGACCGGCGGATTGGAGCTTGTCCAACAGACCAGGCCGCGATAGAGCTGAGGACTCAATTCGGCTATATTCCCCCTGCATGGAATATATCATGATTCGCGTCTTTCAGGTTGCGGAATTGCATCTCGCACTGAAAAGTTGATGGTTTGCCCAAAATAGCCGTTGGTTTGCCGCATAGATTGCTGTGTTGGCCGCACAATGTTCGCAGAATGCCCACAGTTGTAAATGAAAGCACTATTGGCCCGCCTGGGTCAGGGGCATTTCATGCCCCGATCTGAAGTTCTCGGGCGTTCGCCGTATATGTGGCAATGGGGTGCCACGGCGGGGAGAATATGGTGGACAGATTGCATGGGTGGGGTTTGGTCGGGTTTACGCGAGCTTGCGTTGTAGCCTCGATCCTCCTTGCACTGGGCGGCTGTGGGACGTCGTATCTGGCTCCCACCGCGGGCGTCGCGTCGGCCGATGCGGTGGATACCGTTCGCAACACTGATTTCAGCGCGCGTTTCCCTGTCGGGAATGAGGAAAATTCGGGAAATCCGGGCAAGTCCGGCAAGACGCGCGAATTTCGCGAATCTGCAGATCAGCCGATCCTGTTTCCGGGCTCGGACGTGCAGCCAGAGCGGCCCCGCGATCGTGATCCTGCGCTGCGGACCGCCTCGCTGCAGCAGGCCGCATTTATGAAGGGCGACGGCGTCGAAATGAATTTCGAGGGGGCCGACGTCCAGACGGTCGCCAAGACACTGCTTGGAGATATTCTCCAGCTCAATTTCGTCGTCGATCCGCGTGTCCAAGGCAACGTAACGCTGGCGTCGGCCGGTCCAATATCTCGCAAGGACGTGCTACCGGCATTCGAAAGCGTTTTGAGAATGCAAAACGCTGCGATTGTGCGTTCCGGCGACCTGGTGAAGGTCGTGCCGATGGCCGAGGCGAGCGGCAGTGGGGCCATCAGTGTAGGTACTGGGGAGCCGGGCTTCGGTGTTTCGCTGGTGCCGCTGCGCTACACCTCGGCTTCAACAGTGGCGAAGACGGCCGAAAGCTTTATGTCGCGCCCTGGCGCTATCCGTGTCGTCCAGTCCCGAAATCTGCTGCTGGTCCAGGGCACCACCGCAGAACGCCAGGCCGCGCTGGACGTGGTTGCGACCTTCGACGTGGAATGGCTGCAGAACCAGTCGGTGGGCGTCTATCCGCTGAAATCGACTTCGCCGGAGACAATGATCGGCGAACTTGAGCGGGTGTTTGAAACGAGTGAGGGCGGATTGGGGCAGGGCGTGATCCGCTTTCAGCCGATCTCGCGCATGAACGCCGTAATGGTTGTAACAAAAAATCCAAAGCTGCTGGCCCAGACCACGCAGTGGGTTCGCCGCCTCGACAGGTCCGATACAACCGGAACAACGCTGCGAACGTTCAAGCTGAAGAATGGCAAAGCAACGGAAGTGGCAAAGATACTGAATGACATCTTCGGTCAAAAATCCGGAAGCGGCGATTCCGCCACGAAACAGCTCGCACCGGGGGTCGAAAGCGCTCAGGCGCGAATGGACGCTCTCGGCGGCGCGTCCAGCGCGAGCGGGATGAACGCAAACGGGGTGACGAACGCAAGCAACACGTCTGACAATCGCGGCGCCGGCACGATTACGGCAGCCTTCGAATCGTTCTCAGGTCGCAAAAGTGGCGAGGCGGATGCTTCCGGCAGTTCTTCCGGCAATATCCCGCGCGGAACGTTCCAGAACCTGCGAATTTCAGCGGATGCGGGCAATAATGCGATTGTGGTCTATTCCAACCAGGAGGACTATCGGGTCGTCGAACGCGCGCTTCGCGACATCGACCGGCCGCTGACGCAGGTTGCGATCGATGCGACGGTCGCGGAAGTCACACTGACAGACGGCCTCCAGTATGGTGTTCAGGCGTTCCTCACCAGCAAGGATGTTGGACTCGGCAAAGACAATGGCGCGGTCAGTTTGTTGAGCGCGGGCCAGGACATGGCGCAAGGGGCGCTGCTGCAGAAAGTGGCTCCCGGTTTGAACCTTCTGCTCGGATCGGCATCGCAGCCGCGCGTGATCCTCAACGCCTTGTCCAACATAACGGACGTCAAGGTGCTGTCGTCGCCATCGATCGTCGCCCTCGACAATCAGCCGGCCTTGCTGCAGGTGGGCGACGAGGTTCCGATTACGACTAGTTCAGCCACGGTTCTAACCAATGCGGCCACCCCGATCGTCAACACGATCACCATGCGAAATACCGGCGTGATCCTGAAAGTCCTGCCTCACGTGCACGCCAATGGATCTGTTCAACTCGAGGTCGATCAGGAAATCTCCAACATCGTGAATCCCGACCAGCAGACTCTGACGCCCACGATTGCGCAGCGCCGCGTCCACTCCACCGTCTCGGTGACCAGCGGTCAAACCGTGTTGCTTGCCGGCCTTATCAGCGAGCGCAGTCAGGAGACGAAATCGGGCATACCGGGACTTCGCGAAATCAAGTTTCTCGGTGACGTGTTCGGGAACACTTCCAAAACCAAAACGCGCTCCGAGATCATCATCTTCATCAAGACACAGCTCATTCGGAGCAGTGTCGATGCCAGCGCGGTCACCGAGGAATTTCGAGACCGTCTGCAGACCATGCGTGGCGGTCGCAGCGTCATTGATGGCAACAGGGTCGTGAAATGACGATCGAAGTCGAAGCAGGAGAGACCATTGGATTGGAGGTCGATCTGCGTCCGAGCGCGGCGATACTGATCGGCGGCGCCTGCGTCATCGGCCTGATCTCCGCACTGTCGTTGCCGTGGCCAGTCGCCATTGCTTCGACCGTGCTAGGTACATTGATGATCGCGGGAGCTGACGTCGACGCGAGAACATTTCTGCTGCCAGATCTGATTACGTTTGGTGCTCTCTTCTGCGGCGTTCTTGCTGCGCCGTTGCTGGATGCAACCGACCCATGGGCTGCCGCTGTGCAGGCGATCGCGCGCGCTGGCGGTATCGCGGGCGTGCTGGCGCTGTTTCGCTGGGGCTACGGCTGGATCAGGAAAACCGAGGGCCTTGGTCTGGGTGACGTGAAACTGGCCGCGGCAATCGGGGCGTGGCTGCCGCTCGAGGCGATACCATTGTGTTTCGTCCTCGCGACTGGCGGCGCGCTGCTGACGGTGATGGCAGCACGCTTGAGCGGCCAGGCTGTAATGCGGACGACGAGGATACCTTTCGGTGCGTTTCTGTGTCCGTCACTCTGGATTGTATTTTTTGCAGGCAGCGTGACGGGATAGCGACGGAGCGAGTAGCGGCATGTCGAAGTCAATTCCGAACCGTACCAGGTCGCCGGGAGTGGAAGGGGCGACCATTGCGCCCTCACGGCACGCGGTCGATCAGTTTCGCTTGCATTTGCTCGAACGAGTACCGGACGCCGCGAGGGCAAAATTGCGGAGCATCAACTCCGTGGAGGCGGCGTCAGGGAACGGGCTTCGGGAGCTGTGGGAAAAATCGGACCTGCCGGCCGGAATATTCGCGGATGAAGTCGCGGGCTTCTGGAAATTGCCGCGCGCGGGATTGCAGCAGCTGACGAATGTTCATGGCGCGGTTGAGCACTTCTCGCCGCGATTTTTGCGTGAATCTTCGGTTTTCCCGTTTCGGTTGGGGGACGACGGCTTTGGCCTGGCGGTGTCGGACCCGGCCGACGGCGCTGCGATCAGGGCGGCGGAGATCGTCTGCGGTCGTCCGGTTGCGATCGCCGTTGCATCCTTCGACGACATCGCCACGATTCTGGAACTGCGGCTGGACGAACGCACGGCGGAAGCGGTGAACGTTGATGAGCCGGAACAGCGCACCGGCGACGACGACATCGACAGCCTGCGCGATCTGGCGAGTGGCGCTCCCGTGGTCCGGGCCGTCAACGATGTGCTCGAGCGTGCGATGGAACTACGTGCGAGCGACATTCACCTCGAGCCATTCCGTACCGGGCTCGTGGTGAGAATGCGTGTTGACGGAATCCTGCGCGCCGTACCGTTTCCAGGCGATGCGCCACCGCAGGCCGTGGTCTCGCGGATCAAGATCCTGGCTGGACTTAACATCGCGGAACGCCGGTTGCCTCAAGACGGCGCGGCGCGGGCGCGGGTCGGGCGGACCGATATCGATATCCGCATCGCCACC
>JAIEPP010000255.1 GCA_019748335.1 Xanthobacteraceae bacterium | reverse complement strand
CGACCACCGGCTCGCGGATCGCGGCGCGGTCGTTGAGGCCGAGCATGACGACGATGGCGTCGGGCTTCTCGGTGGCGAGAATGCCCCGGGCGGCGGCGGTCCAATCGGCCGGGTCGCCCTTCGGCTGATACTTGATCAGGCCGGACACGGTCTTGTGCTTGCGGATCACGCCCATGTCGGGCTGCTCGGCGTAAGCGTCCTCCAGCCCGTAAGCGAGCCAGTCGGCCGTGGCATCGCCGAGCACCAGCACGTTACGTTCCGGCAGGGTGTCGCGCTTGGCGGGCGCCGGCGCCCGCGAGAAATCCTGTCGCGGTGCTTGCGGAGCCTGCTGCTGGAACGGGGCAAAGAAGTCGCCGCCGAACCAGCCGCCGCCATTGCTGCGCGGCGCCGGCCGCTGCGGGCCGCCGAAATTGAAAAACTGCGCCGAGGCGGGGCCCGCGATCCCGATCAAAAGCGCGACCGCAACCGCCAGCGCGACCAGCGGGCCGGCTTCGGTGAACACGCGAAAGAAGGACTTGGGCTTCGACATATGGCTCGGTCGCAAATGAAATGTGAGGCGCCAGCTATAGTAGCGGAATCAGGCCGCAAGCGGGCAAATTTCGCGCCCATAAACAGAGGTTCCCGCCCCCCGGTCAAGCGTATCGGCGAGATAGCTGGCAGCACGGTTAGCCGGCCCGGCGGGAAAAGCCCCGAGCCGGGGCGGAAATGTGAGCCGTCCCACAACTGGTATATGCATTTAGGTTTAAAATCTTCTTTTGATTGCGCCAGCGCGGATCTGAATCATCACCTGCCAACGGAGGATGCCATGAAGACGATCAGCCCGACCCAAGCCGAGTCCCAGGCGGTACGACTACTGGACGAGCACGCCGTCGAGGCCAAAACCAAACGGCCGCAAGGCCATGGCCGCGCCGAGCGCGGCCTTGATGCCGTCGCCTACCAGCCGGAGGGCTTCGGCCGCTTCGGCCGCATGTTCCCGGAACTGGCCCGCGCCCGCTTTGGCGATACGCTGGTGCAGGAGCAGGAAGTGATGCAGGCGATTGCGCAAACCATGATCAAGAAGGACGCCGGCGCCGACATCGACGAGCCCGAAGCGGTCGACGAAAATGCGGCGATCCCGGCAGGCTACACCTATTTCGGGCAGTTCATCGACCACGACATCACCTTCGATCCGGCCTCCGATCTGGATCGCGACAATGATCCCGGCGCAACCGAGGATTTTCGGACCGCGCGGCTCGATCTCGATTCGGTGTACGGCCGCGGGCCGGCCGACCAGCCCTATCTCTACAACCCCGATCTGACGATCAAGCTCGGGCCGGATCAGGCGCCGCAATATCTGAAGGAGGCTGGAAAGAAGCGCTTCGACGTGCAGCGATCGCAGCTCGATCTCAGCGGCGAAGTGAAGCCGGCCGATCAGGATTGCCCGCGCGCCATGATCGGCGACAAGCGCAACGACGAGAACAATATCGTCGTGCAAATTCACGCGCTTTGGCAGCGCTTTCACAACAAGATCATGGTCGAGCTCGCCAAGCCGACGACCAAGAAGGGGGATGCCCGCGACGGTATCACCGGCCTCGGCGCGTTCAACACGGCGCAGCGCATCGTGCGCTGGCACTATCAATGGGTCGTGATGCACGATTTCGTGCGCCGCATGGTCGGCGATGCCACGTTCGAGGCCGTGTACAACCACGGCAAGCCGGACTTGCAGTATTACAAGCCTGAAGTGGCGCGCTATCCGTTCATGCCGGTCGAGTTTTCGGTCGCGGCCTATCGCTTCGGCCATTCGATGATCCGGCCGAGCTATTCGTTGAGTGCCGCCATTCCGCACCAGAAAACCAGACAGCTCAAGCGACTGCCGATCTTCGATATGCCCTTCAGTTGCGGCAGCGTCTCTAGCCTCAACGGCTTCCGGCCGTTGCCCGGTGAGTGGGGCATCGACTGGAGTTTCTTCCTGCCGCATGTCGACTGCAAGCTGCCGCCGGACACCAAGGAATTGCCGTTCAGCAAGTTCGTGCGACCGCAACCGTCTTACCGGCTCGACACGCTGCTGGTCGATCCGCTGGCCAACCTGCCGGACCAGCGCAACGAGAAGAACGTGGCGCGAAGGTCGCTCCCGGTCCTCAACCTGTTGCGCGGCGTCGCGCTGGGACTGCCGAGCGGGCAGGCCGTGGCACGGCGCATGGGCATCGAGCCCCTGACCGACAAGGAACTCTGGCTCGACGACGGCAATCTGACGGACAAGGAAAACAGCGATGCGCGCCGCAAGGTGCTTGAGACCCATCGGGCTCAACTGCACGAGAACGCGCCGCTTTGGTATTACATCCTGCGCGAGGCGGAATTGACCGACCGGATCAAGACCCCGTTCAAGGACGATGACGGCAAACCGCAGGCGCCGATGCTGGGCGGCAGTCGCCTCGGCGAGGTCGGCGGAAGGATCGTGGCGGAAGTCTTGATCGGTCTCGCCGCCGCCGACAAGCAGTCCTATCTGGTGCAAAATCCCAGATGGAAGCCGACGGCGACCGAAAAGGACATGTCGGCCAAAAATGCCAGATACGAGCTGGCCGACATCGTGAACTACATCGATTCCTGACCGGCTGGATCGGGGCGGTCCCTGGACGACCTCACCGCCCTCGCAGCCGCTCCAGCACGTCGGAGGAGGCGAACCCGTCCGCGGGCGCTCCAATGGAGGCCTGGAAGCTACGCAGCGCCTCCCGGGTCTGGCCGCCGAACTGGCCGTCCGGGGTGCCCTTGTAGAAGCCGCGCTGGGCCAGCAGCTGTTGCAGTTCCAGCCGCTCGGCCTTCGACAGCACCCGCTCCTGCCGCGGCCAGGGCTGCACGAAAGGTGGCCCGCCGCGCAGGCGATCGGCGAAGTGCCCGATCGCCATCGCATAGGCCTCCGCCGGGTTGTATTTCATGATCACCCGGAAATTCTGCATCATCAGGAAGCCCGGCCCCGCGGCGCCGGCCGGCGCCAGCAGATAGACCTTGTCGGTCGAATTCGGGAACGGCTTGCCGTCGGCGCGCTTCAGGCCCTTGCTCTGCCATTGCGCGAAGGTCATCGCCTTGGCCTTGTCGGCCAGCATGAAGTCAAAACCCTGCGGCAGCACCACCTCGAGGCCCCAGGTCTGGCCTGACTGCCAGCCATCCTTCTTGAGGTTGTTGGCGGTCGAGGCGATCAGGTCGGCGGCATTGTCGACGACGTCGCGGCGGCCGTCGCCGTCGCCGTCGACGGCATAGCGCTTGAACGCGGTCGGCATGAATTGCGTCGGGCCGAATGCGCCGGCCCAGGAGCCGCGCATCTGCTCAGGCCGCAGATCACCGCGGTTGAGGATCTCCAGCGCGGTGAGGAACTCGTCCTTGAAATAGGCCTGGCGGCGGCCAACGCAGGCCAATGTTGCGGTCGATTGCACCACGTTGCGATCGCCCATCTGGGTCGAGTAGTTCGACTCGATGCCCCAGATCGCCGCGATGGCATAGCGGTCGACGCCATAGGCTTTTTCCACCGCGTCGAATTGTGGTTTGTATTTGGCGAGGATCTCGCGGCCCTTGGCGAGGCGATTGTCGTTGACGAGGATGTCGAGATAATCCCAGATCGCCTTGGTGAATTCCGGCTGCGAATCCATCAGGTCCATGATCCGCAGATCGGGCTCGAGGCCTGCGGTGAAGCGCTGGAAATTGGCTTCGGTGATGTTGCGGCGTGCGGCATCGGGCCACATCCCGGCGACGCAATTTGGAAAATTCGCCGCCGCCTCGCGGATCGCGGACGCCGTCATCAAGGGATGGCCGGAGGCGCCGTCCTCGCCGCTCCAAGGCGGCGGTGCGCCGTCGGGGCCGGGCGTGGCTTGCGTGGGGCTTGCGGATTTCGGCCCCGAGAACAGATTGCCGAGAAAGTTCGAAACCCCGTTATTGCCCGAGGATTGGGCATCGGCATCGCCACACAGCAGCGCTCCGCCGAAAAACAGCAGCGCCGCCGCAACCAAGGTCGCGCCGGCTCGTTTGGCAATCACTGCTTTCGTCAAACCCATGTCGTTTCCGTCCGGCGTGAAAAGCCCCGATTCAGGAGCCCTTGTCGCGGTTTCCAATAGCTTAACAAAGGCCAGATTTCATTGTCTCTCCCGCTTCGCGCAAGGGCTGACGAAGCAATCGGCACCATACATCCGCCTTTGTTCCCGGCTGCAAACCAGCTACCAACGTGCAATCACAGCATTTTCCGTCGTTCCCTCGTTTCCAAGATTTCTCACAAGGCCTGCCATGAAAATCCGTAAAGCCGTCTTCCCGGTCGCCGGTCTCGGCACCCGCGTCCTGCCCGCCACCAAGGCGATGCCGAAGGAAATGCTGACCATCGTCGACAAGCCGCTGATCCAGTACGTCTACGACGAGGCCCGGGAGGCCGGCATCGAACATTTCATCTTCGTCACCGGGCGCAACAAGGGCGTGATCGAGGATCATTTCGATCGCATGTTCGAGCTCGACACCACGCTGGCCGCGCGCGGCAACAAGAAGGCCGAACAGGACATCCTGGCCCGCGACCAGCCGGCCGCCGGCGCCACCAGCTTCACCCGCCAGCAGGCGCCGCTCGGCCTCGGCCACGCGGTGTGGTGCGCGCGCGACATCGTCGGCAACGAGCCGTTTGCGGTCGTGCTGCCGGACGAACTGGTGCTGAACACGCCGGGCTGCCTGAAGCAGATGATCGATGCCGCCAGTCAACTGGGCGAGAAATCCAACCTGCTGGCGGTCGAGGGCGTGCCCGACCATCTGACCCATCAATACGGCATCTGCGGCGTCGGCAAGCGCACCGCCGCCAACATGTTCGAGGTCGACGGCATGGTGGAGAAGCCGCCGAAGGGCACCGCGCCGTCCAATCTCTCGATCACCGGACGCTACATCCTGCAGCCGGAAATCTTCAAGATTCTCGAAACCCAGGAACGCGGCGCCGGCGGCGAGATCCAGCTCACCGACGCGATGATCGGTCTCGCGAAGACGCAGCGCTTCTACGGCGTCGAATTCGAAGGCGAGCGACACGATTGCGGCTCGAAGCCCGGTTTCCTGCGCGCCAACATCGCCTACGGCATGGCCCGTGCGGACCTGCGCGACGGTTTGCGCGCGGAGATGAAGAAGTATCTGGAGAAATAGCGGCGAGGGCGGGCGGTCGCCT
>JAIEPP010000638.1 GCA_019748335.1 Xanthobacteraceae bacterium | reverse complement strand
ATCGACGAAATCGCGCGGTGGAGCGGCGATCATGGAATCACTCGGCGGTGGCGGCGGTGCATAGGCCGCGACTGCCACCATCGGGCCGCGCAATCCGAGAGTCCCTCGCGGCGTCAGCAGGATCTCGCCGGCGATCGAAGTGCCCGGCACTTCGCGCGGCGCGCCGTGCGGACCGGGTTTGATCCGGGCCGGCGAGCCGTCCTCGGCAGTCCGGCGGGCGCCGAACAATCCGGCCTCGCCGAACAGATAGACGTCGGTCAGGGAAACCTGTTGCGAAGACCAGCACGCGCTGGAAGCAACCTGTTCCGGTGCGCGCCAGAGGCCGATGACGTTGCGCAGGCTGGGCATGCGCTCGGCAAAATCGAGTTCATCCAGCCGCAACGCCAGCTGCGCCGGCGCGATCAGCGTATCGCAGGAATGCTCGTTGATGTCCTGCTCCAGCACGTCCTCGTCGAATGGATGATGCAGCACCAGCGTTCCACCCGACAGCAGCCATACCACCAGCGAGGAGGCGAGGCCGGCAAACGACATCGGCGCGAACGCCGACAGCACGGTTGCGCCCTGCGGCACGTCGCTTTCCAGCGATATCGCAAGTCCGCCGGCGATCAGGCTGAGATGGGCCCGCGGCACCGGACGGAAGCCGTCCCCGGTCACGTCAAAGGTGATCAGCGCCGCCTTGCGACCGTCCTGGATGACCGCGCGCGTCGTCGAGGATTCCCTTGAGATCGCCTGGTCGAGCGAAGCCATACCCTCGGGCAGATCGGCGCCGAAGCCGCAGACGTGCCGGATCGAGAATGCCTCGGCCGCGGCGTTCATGGCCAGATCGGCATAGACGATGCCATCGACCTTGCTCGACGTCACGATGGCACGCGCGGCGGTGCGATTGAGCGCCATGGTCAGTTCGGCCTGCCGCCACAGCAGCGGCAGCACCGCGACCACGAGGCCAGCGCGATAGGCCGCGAGTACGGTGAGGGCGAATTCGACCGTGTTCGGCAGTTGCACCGCGATCACGGAATTCGCCGGCAATCCGGATTCGATGAAATGCGCTGCCAGCGACGAGATCATGCGGTCGGCCTGCGCAAAGGTCAGCAGCTTCGGCGCCTCGCCGGTAATGCGCCGCTTGTCGGCGGGATCGATCAACGCCAGCGCATCCGGCCGCCGTGACAGGACGCGTTTGAACAGCGTATCGAGCGTTGGCGAAGCGTTCGGTGGGGTCACGGCGTCACTTGGGTTGGCATCATCTGGGGAGCGCTATTTCGGTTGTAGGTCGGGCTTGTGCCACCACGTTTCCGGCAGATAGCCGGTCAACGCGGTCTTCTCAGGTCGTTCTATCCGATTCCATCGCGCGATCCATTGCTCCCCGACGTTAAACAGCGGGATAGCGTAGAAGCCTGACATCAAGGTCCGGTCCAGTGCCCGTACCGCAGAGATAAAGGCCGGCCGCTCGTGCGCCTCCAGCAGGGCTGCAATCAGGGCGTCGATCGCCGGGTCCCTGGCGCCCATGTAGTTCCGCGTGCCCGGGATATCGGCGGCCTGGCTGCCCCAGTAGAAGGATTGCTCGTTGCCGGGGGACAGCGACTGATCCCAGCGGTTCTGCAGCATGTCGAACTCGTAGGCGAGCCGGCGCTGGTCAAACTGCACGGGATCGACGGCGCGCACGCTGGCCTCGATGCCGGCGCGCTTGAGGTCCCGCGTATAGGCCAGCGCGATCCGCTCCTGATCGCGCGTGGTCACCAGGATTTCGAAGGTGAGGGGCGCTTTGGTCGTACGCTGTCGCAACACGGTGCCGTCGAGATCGTAGCCGGCGTCCGACAGCAGCTTCAGCGCGCTGCGCAGGGCTGCGCGATCGCGGCCGGAACCGTCTGACACCGGCAGGCGATAACTGCCGTCGAGAATATCCGGCTGGATGTGGGAAGCGTAGGGTTTGAGAAGTTCGCGTTCGCGGTCGTCGGGACCGCGGCGATAGGCCGACAATTCCGAGCCCGCGAAGAAACTGGCCGAACGCGCGTAGAGCCCGAAGAAGTAATTGCGGTTGATCCATTCGAAGTCGAACAGCAGCGTCAGCGCCTGCCGTACCCTGATGTCGGAAAACACCGGGCGGCGGGTGTTGAACACCAGAAATTCCGAGGGCTGCGGCATCCCGGTCTTGATGGCATCGCGGATCAACTCGCCGGTTCGTGCCGCCGGGAAATCATAGCCGTCGTGCCAGCGCAGCGGCTCGTTTTCGACGCGGAAGTCATACAGCCCGCGCTTGAACGCTTCGAACTGGCCATTGGCCTCGCGGTAGAAGTCGAGCCTGAGCTCGTCGAAATTCCACAGGCCCCGGTTCACCGGCAGGTCGCGGCCCCAGTAATCGGGATTGCGTGTCAGCGTCACCGACGAACCCGGCTTCACCGCGCTGACGCGGTAGGGGCCTGAACCGATCGGCCCCGTCATCGAGGTCTCTTCGAACTTCTCGGGGTCGACGGCGTGGCGCGGTAGCACCGGCATCAGGCCGAGGATCAGCGGCAGCTCGCGGTCGTTGGCGCCGGAGAGGTCGAACCGCACGGTGAGCGGATCCGGCGCTTCGGCTTTCGTCACCTTGGAATAATACTGGCGGTGGTTGGGGCGGCCCTTGTCGCGCAACAGCGCCCACGAAAACAACACGTCGTCTGATGTGACCGGCTTGCCGTCCGAGAAGCGCGCGCGGGGGTCGAGATGGAAGCTGACATAGCTTCTGATATCGTCGGTCTCGACGCTCCTGGCCAGCAAGCCGTAGAGCGTGAAGGCCTCGTCATTGCCGCGCGACATCAGGCTTTCGATCACGTAGCCGCGGATCTGCTGAACCGCGAGGCCGCGGACGATCAGCGGGTTCAGGCTGTCGAAGGTGCCGGGCAGGCCCCAGACCAGCCGGCCGCCCTTCGGCGCATCGGGATTGGCGTAGGGCATGTGCGTGAATCCGGCAGGCAGAGCAGGTGCGCCATGCATGGCGATCCCGAAGGACTCGGCGGCCCGCGCCTCGCTGAGGGCGGCGATCAGCGTCAGCGCCAGCGCGACCGACGCCAAAATACCAAGCCGGATACGTCCGGAAACGGTCATTGCGACGCGCGGATTTGATTCGAAAATACACACCGCCAAGCTTTACCATACGCCTTGACCATGGGGCTTGGGATCCGGCCGCTAACTGCATCAAAGATGCCTGTCGGCATTGATCTTTTCGTCTGTCGCTGTATTGAAGGCGTGCAATTGAACACGGCGGCAGCGCCTGTCACGTATCCGCCTCAATTGGTTAGGAGACAGCCGCCCTAGCGGCTAGGTGTCGGCGTCTGCAGCGGTTTCGGGCGCTCCGGTTCAGAAAGGGTTTTCCGCAATGAATTTCCGTAACTTGGCCGCGTCCATCCGGCCGCATGGGCGGGTTTCCGCTCTGTTGGCGGCGACGGCATTGTCCGCGGCGCTGATCGCCTCCGGTGCTCAGGCCCAGACGCCGGCGCCAGCACCCGGCGCGGCCCCCAAGGCCGCTCCGAAGGCTGCCCCCAAGGCCGCCCCCAAGGCGCCCGGCGCGGCCCAGGCCCCGGCCGCGCAGACCCCTCCCGCCGCCGGCGCACCTGCCGCAGGTGCCCAGCCGCCGGAACAGCAGGTTCAGCTGATTTACGCGCCCTGGACCAAGTTCTGCCTGAAGGGCCAGGACGCCGGCGCCAAGCAGGTTTGCTTCACGGGCAAGGACGGCCGCATCGAGTCCGGCCAGCCGGTCATCGCCGCTGTCATCATCGAGCCCGAAGGCGAGCCGAAGAAGATCCTGCGCGTGACGCTGCCGCTCGGCATGCAGCTCGTGCACGGTACCCGTATCATCGTCGACGCCAATGCGCCGCAGCAGAGCCCCTATGTCATCTGCTTCCAGAACGGCTGCATGTCCGACTACGAAGCCACCCCCGAGTTGATCGCCAGCCTGAAGAAGGGGCAGAACCTCGTGGTTCAGGCCATCAATTCCAACGGCGCACCGCTGACGCTGCCGTTGCCGCTGGTCGGTGAATTCGCCAAGGCCTATGACGGCCCGCCGACCGATCCGAAGGTGTTCGAGGAAAATCAGAAGAAGCTGCAGGAAGAACTGCAGAAGCGCGCCGAAGAGCAGCGCAAGAAGCTCGAACAGTCTGGCGCTGCCCCCGCCGCCAATCCGGCCGCGAAGTAGGATACGCGCCATCCGACAAACGAAAGGCGCCCGATCGGGCGCCTTTTTCGTTTTCGACCACTCGTTGCCAAAATTGCTGTCGTTGCAGGGATTGCTAGTTCAACGACGGATTGCGCGGGCGGTAGCCGCCCGATTTGTCCTTGATGAAGATTTCGGCGACCTGCGAATGCCGGATCGGCTCGCCGGAATCGTCGGGCAACAGATTCTGCTCGGAGACATAAGCGACGTATTCGGACTCCGAATTCTCCGCCAGCAGATGATAGAAGGGCTGATCCTTGTGCGGCCGGACTTCCTCGGGGATCGACAACCACCACTCCTCGGTATTGTTGAATTCCGGATCGATGTCGAAAATCACGCCCCGGAACGAGAACACCCGGTGGCGGACAATCTGCCCGATCTGAAACTTGGCGGTGCGCGCTTTGATCATGCTTCGTCGAATAGACCATGATTGTGGCCGATGCTAGGGGCAAAAGCACGAATTAACCCTCATGCATGGTGGCCATCTCCGGCGCCATGGTCCGGTAATCACTGACGAAAAGACGTTTTCGAGATGGCCGATATCCTCAACCTGGCAATTCCCTATTTCGGGCTGATCTTCATCGGATTCGCCTGCGGCAAGGGCAAAGGACTGCCGGAAGCGGGCCTCGCCTGGATGAATTTCTTTCTGCTCTATGTCTCGTTGCCGGCTCTGCTGTTTGGCATCATGTCGAAGACGCCGTTTTCGGAGCTGAACAACCCGCCATTCCTGATCGCGACCACGCTCGGCACCGTGACGGCCTTCGTGCTGGCGATGGTGACCGGCCGCTTCGCCGGCGAGCTTTCGCTGCGCAAGGCGACCATGGCGGGGCTTGCCGGCGCCTATGGCAATATCGGCTATATGGGGCCGGGGCTGGCGCTGGCGGTGCTCGGCACCAAGGCGGCGGCGCCGACCGCGCTGATCTTCTGCTGCGACAGCATC